>DASTHP010000112.1:0-4026 GCA_035718125.1 Burkholderiales bacterium
AGTTGCGGACCGGGAAGGGCGCGCGCGCTTCGTCAAGTCGTACGAGGAGGCAAACAAGCTCGATAAGTCAGGCGAGGCAAAGGTCTTTCTGAGCACAGGCAAGGATAGCTGGCCCATGCCCATTCCGATCGTGAAGGGGACGGCGGGTTGGCGTTTTGACACGAAGCAGGGTCAGGAGGAGATACTCAACCGCCGAATCGGGCGCAATGAACTGTTCACGATGCAGGCAATGCTCGCCTACGTGGATGCGCAGCGCGAGTACTACCTGCGCAATCCGCGCAACGACAAGCTGCTGCACTACGCGCAGAAGTTCGACAGCGCGCCGGGCAAGCGCGATGGCCTCTATTTCCCGACCAAGGCGGGCGAGAAGCCAAGCCCGCTCGGGCCGCTGTTTGCGAGCGCGAAGGCGGCGGGCTACACGAAGGACGGCGACGGCATGCCCGATCCGTACTACGGCTATCGCTACCGCATTCTCAAGGGACAGGGGCCGGACGCGCCGGGCGGTGCCTACGACTACGTGGTGCAGGGACGCATGATCGGCGGCTTCGCGCTCATCGCGTGGCCGGCGTCCTACGGCAGCACGGGCGTCATGAGCTTCATCGTCAATCACGACGGCGTGGTGTACGAGAAGGACCTCGGCCCCGGTACTGCGGCCGCGGCCGGCAAGATCACGCGCTTCAATCCCGACAAGACCTGGAAGCGGCACTGATCCATCGCGAGCGCTGAGTGCCCGGCCCCTATTCCACGCTGAGCGTGACGCGCGAAGGCGAGCACGTCCTCGTCGTCACGCTCAACCGCCCGGAAGTACTGAACGCCATCAACACCCAGATGGGACGCGACTGGCTCGACCTGTTCAACGGGCTGGCGGCCGATCCCGGCGAAACGCGCTGCATCGTGCTCACGGGCGCAGGGGACCGGGCCTTTTGCGCCGGCGCCGACCTGAAGGAACGCGACGGCATGTCGGTCGAGACCTGGCGCACGCAGCATGCGCAGTTCGAGCAGGCCTTCGTCGCGCTGATGGAGTGCCCGGTGCCGATCATCGCCGCGGTCAACGGCCATGCCTACGGCGGCGGCCTGGAAACCGCGCTGTGCTGCGACTTCATCTATGCGGCGAAAGGCGCGAAGCTCGCGCTCTCCGAGCTGCGCCTGGGCATCATGCCGGGCGGCGCCGGCACGCAGAACCTGCCGCGCGCGGTCGGCGAGCGGCGCGCGAAGGAGCTGGTCCTCACGGCGCGCGCCTTCACGGCCGAGGAAGGTGCCGAGTGGGGGCTGGTCAACAAGGTGTGCGAGCCTGGCAAGACGCTCGCCGACGCGCTGGAGACCGCGCAAGCCATCGCGGCCAACGCGCCGATCGCGGTGCGCCAGGCGAAGAAGTCCATCCACTATGGCCTGCAGATGGACCTGCTCACCGGCTACCGCTACGAGATCGAGGCCTACAACCGCCTCGTCGACACCGAAGACCGCCGCGAAGGCGTGCGTGCGTTCAACGAGAAGCGCAAGCCGAACTTCAAGGGCAAGTAAGCAGACGGAAGCCTCGGCCCCCGCGCTCTAGGCCGCGCGCCTTTCCTGCGGCACCTCGAGTTTCGCCTGCGCGTCGCGCAGCGCGGAGCGCAGCCCTTCCTCCACCACCGGGTGGTAGAAAGGCATCTCGAGCATCTTCGGCACCGTCATGCCGGCCTGGATGCCCCAGGCGAGCAGGTGCGCCAGATGCTCTGCATCCGGCCCCATCAGCTCGGCGCCGAGCACGCGGCCGCTGCCGATCTCGGCATAGAGGCGCGCCAGGCCCTTGTTCCTCAGCATCACGCGGCTGCGTCCCTGGTCCTCGAACGACACCTCGCCCGCCACCCAGCGGCCCGCCGGCAACTCCGCGTAGCGCTTGCCGACGACCGCAAGCTGCGGGTCGGTGAAGACGATGCCGAGCGGCGTGCGGCGATGGCCCGCCTTCACGGCAGGGTAGCGCGCGGCGTTGTCCCCTGCGATGCGGCCTTCATCCGCTGCCTCATGCAGGAGCGGTGCATCGTTGTTCGCGTCGCCGGCGATGAAGATCCGGCTCGCGCCGCACTGCATCGTCTGGCGGTCGAAGAGCGGCACGCCTTTCGCATCGAGCGCGGTGCCGGTGTGCTCGAGGCCAAGGCCGCGCACGTTCGGCGCCCGGCCCGTCGCCGCGAGCAGGTAGTCGAAGGACTCGATCGTTTCCCGGTCGCCCTCGCGAAAGCGGATCTCGACGCCGGCATCGGTGCGCCGCACGGCGACGACCTTGGCGTCGGCATCGAGAGGGAACTCCTTGTTGAATGTCGCTTGCGCGTAGTCGCGCAGCGCCGGATCCGAGAACGGCCCGACGAGGCCGCCCACGCCGAACATGCGCACGCGCACGCCCAGGCGCGCGAGGGCCTGGCCCAGCTCCAGCCCGATCACGCCCGGGCCGAAGACGGCCACCGAGCGCGGCAAGTCCTGCCACGCGAAAAGGTCGTCGTTGATGACCAGGCGATCCGCCGCGCCGCGCAGGATCGGCGGCACGCTCGGCGAAGAGCCGGTGGCGATGACCGCCGTGGCGAATTCGATTCGGCCGGCCCCTTCGACCTCGATGGCCTGTGGTCCGACGAAGCGCGCCCTGCCGCGCACGCGCGCCGCATCCGGAATGCGGGCCACGCCCTCCAGCACGAAGCCGACGAAGCGGTCGCGCTCGCGGCGCACGCGCGCCATGACCGCCCGGCCGTCGACGCGCATGGCGCCGTCCAGCCGCAGGCCGAATTCCGTCCAGCGCTCGACGCCGTGCGCGGCTTCCGCCGCGGCGATGAGCAGCTTGGAGGGCATGCAGCCTACGCGCGCGCAGGTGGTGCCGCCGGGGCCCTGCTCGATGAGCACGGCTCGCTTGCCGGCGGCAGTCGCCGCGCGCCAGGCGGCGAGGCCGGCGGTGCCGGCCCCGATCACCGCCACGTGCGTGGAGGTCACTATGCCGCCTTGCGCGCCCACTGCTCGAGCGCTTCCCAGCCGCCGATGCGTTGGCCGTTGATGAACACCTGCGGCACGGTCTGCGCGCCGGCGATGGCGCCGACCACCCGGGTGCGGAGCTTGTGATCCAGCGGGATCTCGGCGTAGGCGTAGCCGAGGTCCTTGAGCAGCGCCTTGGCCTTGGCGCAGTACCCGCAGCCTTCGCGCGTCAGGATCGCCACCTGGTCGGGCTTCTTTGCCTTCGGGTTGATGAACGCGAGCAGGGTGTCGGCGTCCGACACTTCGAACGGGTCACCGGGCTTCTCGGGCTCGATGAACATCTTCTGGATCACGCCGTCCTTCACGAGCATCGAGTAGCGCCACGAGCGCTTGCCGAAGCCGAGGTCGGCCTTGTCCACCAGCATGCCCATCTTCTCGGTGAATTCGCCGTTGCCGTCGGGGATCAGCGTAACGTTGGCGGATTCCTGCTCTTTCGCCCACTCGTTCATGACGAAGGCGTCATTGACCGAAATGCAGACGATCGCGTCCACGCCGTTGGCGCGGAATGCCGGCGCCAGCTCGTTGTAGCGCGGCAGGTGCGTGGACGAGCAGGTGGGGGTGAAGGCGCCCGGCAGCGAGAACACGGCGACCGTCCTGCCCTTGAAGATTTCGTCCGTGGTGACGGTCTGCCACTCGCCGTTGACGCGCGTGCGGAATGCGACCTGGGGTACCCTCTGTCCTTCGCGGTTCGTAAACATCTATCAGCTCCTGGTTGTCGATTGAGGAAAACTGTGACTCTACGGAGCCGTCATTGATTGATCCAATGATTTGTCGGAATAGATGCAATAGAGGAGACCTATAGGTCGTGGAACCGCGCAAGCCCTTGGATTCCAAGGCGCTTCTCCTGATGGTGGCGCTCACCGGGCTGTGGGGTTTCCAGCAGGTCGCGATCAAGCTGACGGCGGCGGATGTCTCGCTGGTGATGCAGGCGGGACTGCGCTCGCTGATCGCCACGGCGCTGCTGCTCGCCTGGGCGCGATGGCGAGGGACGGCGCTGTTCGCGCGCGACGGCACGCTCGCCGCGGGCCTGGGCGC
>DASTHP010000113.1:0-2737 GCA_035718125.1 Burkholderiales bacterium
CACGGCCAGCGCGAATGCGGCGCCGCTCAGACCGATCGAACGCAACGTCTTGTTAAGCATGCTTGTTCTCCCCTTTGTTGCCTGGATGGGCTTGGATTGGATTGCCAGTCAATTCAAGATTTTAGTCTGCCACAAGAGCGCGCGGGCTTGCAAGTCTGGAAGCCCCAATCGCGTGAGCATCCGGTCCTGCACGACGCGTTCGCCGCCGACCCACACGTCGGTGACGTGGTCGCGTCCGCACGCGTAGACGAGATGCGAAACGATGTCGTAGGCCGGCTGCAGCTCGAGGCAATCGAAGTCCACCGCGGCCAGATCGGCGGCCTTGCCGGGAACGATCGAGCCGATGCGCGCCTCCAGGCCAAGGGCCGCTGCCCCGCCAAGCGTCGCCGCGCGCAGGGCCGCGTGCGCGGGCATTACCGCGGCGTCCTGCGCCACCGCCTTGGCGAGCAGCGCCGCGGTGCGCATTTCCTGGAACAGGTCGAGCCGGTTGTTGCTCGCCGCGCCGTCGGTGCCGAGGGCGATGTTGACGCCCGCCGCCGCCAGCGCCGCCACCGGCGCGAGCCCGCTCGCGAGCTTGAGATTGGACGACGGGCAATGCGCGACCGAGCAGCCATGGCGCGCGAGCAGCGCGATCTCGGCCGGCTCCAGGTGCACCGAGTGTACCGAGATCAAGTTGGGCCCGAGCAACCCCAGGCGCGCCAGGCGCGCGAGCGGACGCTCGCCGTGCTCCGCCTGCGAGCGCACGATCTCATCCAGCGTCTCGTGCACGTGCACGTGCACCGGCAGGTCGAGCTCGGCGGCGAGCTGCGCCACCTTGCGAAAGCTCGCGTCCGAGACCGTGTAGGGCGCATGCGGCGCGAGGCAGAACGCGACTCGCGGGTTCTCGCGCCACTCGTCGCGCAGCGCGAGCCCCTTGGCGAGGTACTGGTCGGGATCGGCGGCGTAGGCCGACGGGAACTCGACCACGATGAGGCCGATCGCCGCGCGCATGCCGGCCTCGAGCACGGCCTCGAGCGACGCCTCGGGAAAGAAATACATGTCGTTCATGCAGGTGACGCCGCCGCGCAGCATCTCGGCGCAGGCGAGCAGCGTGCCGTCCTTCACGAACTGCGGCGATACATGCTTGGTCTCCGCGGGCCAGACGTGCTCCTGCAGCCAGCGCATGAGCGGCAAGTCGTCGGCGATGCCGCGCAGCAGCGTCATCGCCGCGTGGGTGTGCGCATTGACGAGCCCGGGGATCAGCGCGTGGCCGGGAAGCTCGACGCGCGCGTAGTCAGCGTAGCGCTGCACCGCCTCGGCGATGGGCAGGACGGCTTCGATGAGCCCGCCGCGCACCGCCACCGCGTGGCGCTCGAGCGCCACGCCCGCCGGCTCGACGGGCACCACCCAGCGCGCGTTGATGAGGACTCGGTCGTTCATGCAAACAAAAAGCCCCGCCGGGGCGGGGCTTCTCTCGGGAGCCTCTGACTCACTCCCTCGGGCGCGGCGCCTACGGGCGCGCCGTGCCGAGCACCTCGACTTCGACGCGGCGGTTCGGCTGCAGGCAGTCGATGAGCGCCTTGCGCGTCTTGTATTGCGCGTCCGGGCAGCTCTTCACCTGCAACGTCTTGCCGAAGCCCAGCGTTTCGATCCTGTCCGCGGGCGCCCCTTGGCGGGCCAGATAGGCCTTCACTGCATCGGCACGACGCTCGGAGAGCTTCTGGTTGTACTGCGGCGAGCCCAGACGGTCGGCGTGGCCGCCCACGATGATCTGGCGGATCACCTGGAACTCGCCGAAGCGCACGACGATCTCGCGATCGAGCTTGTCGGTGGCTTCCTGCGTGAGCCGCGACTTGTTGAACTCGAACAGCTCCACGGAGGTGACGCGCAGCGCCATCGGCTTGGGCGGGACGGGCGCAGGCTTGGCGACCGGTGCCGGCGCGGGCGCCGGAGCCGGCGCGGGGGCGGGCGTGGCAGGTGCCGGCGCGGGCGCCGGAGCCGGCGCGGGCTTGGGCTCTTCCGTGGTGGCGCAGCCGACCAGCACGGCGAGCGCGGCGGCGCTCAGGAACGAGCGGGCGTTGTTGTGGATTCTCATTGATTTCCTCCCTAGGGACGGGCGCATTTAAGCACAGCGCGGCGCCCGGGTCGAGAGGGTGTCGCATGGTAAAATTTCACGCTCGAAATCGCGCCTGCAACGGCCCGCTTTTCACCCTCCAGAACAAGAGCCGAAATGGAACAGTTCGCCAAGGAAACGCTCCCGGTCAGCCTCGAAGAGGAGATGCGCCGGTCGTACCTCGACTACGCGATGAGCGTCATCGTCGGCCGCGCGCTGCCCGACGTGCGCGACGGCCTCAAACCCGTGCACCGGCGCGTGCTCTACGCGATGCACGAGCTCGCCAACCACTGGAACCGGCCCTACAAGAAATCGGCGCGCGTGGTGGGCGACGTGATCGGCAAGTACCACCCGCACGGCGACACCGCGGTCTACGACACGATCGTGCGCATGGCGCAGGACTTCTCGCTGCGCTACATGCTCATCGACGGCCAGGGCAACTTCGGCTCGGTGGACGGCGACAACGCCGCGGCCATGCGCTACACCGAGATCCGCATGGCGAGGATCGGCCACGAGCTGCTCGCCGACATCGACAAGGAGACGGTGGATTTCGGGCCGAACTACGACGGCTCGGAGCACGAGCCGCTGCTGCTGCCCGCGCGCATCCCGAACCTGCTGATCAACGGCTCCTCCGGCATCGCCGTG
>DASTHP010000114.1:0-8424 GCA_035718125.1 Burkholderiales bacterium
AGCAAGCTGAAGCCTCCGCCGATGTTCAAGGTCATGCTGCTGAACGACGATTTCACGCCGATGGAGTTCGTGGTGGTGGTGCTGCAGAAGTTCTTCGGCATGACGCGCGAGCGCGCGACGCAGGTGATGCTGAAGGTGCACCGGGAAGGCATCGGCGTGTGCGGGGTGTATCCTCGCGACATCGCCACCACCAAGGTCCAGCAGGTTGCGGCGTATGCGCGCCGCCACCAGCATCCGCTGCAGTGCGTGATGGAGGAAACGTAGGATGATCGCCCAGGAGCTCGAAGTCAGTCTGCACATGGCGTTCGTCGAGGCGCGCCAGAAGCGGCACGAGTTCATCACCGTCGAGCACCTGCTGCTCGCCCTCCTCGACAACCCGACCGCGGCCGAGGTGCTGCGCGCCTGCGGCGCCAACCTCGACGAGCTGCGCAAGAACCTGACCCAGCACGTCGCCGAGCAGACCCCGCGCATCGCCGCCGACCGGGAAGTGGACACGCAGCCCACGCTCGGCTTCCAGCGCGTGATCCAGCGCGCGATCCTGCACGTGCAGTCATCGGGCAAGAAGGAAGTCACCGGCGCCAACGTGCTGGTGGCGATCTTCGGCGAGAAGGACTCGCACGCCGTGTACTTCCTGCAGCAGCAGGGCGTCACGCGCCTGGACGTGGTGAATTACATCTCGCACGGCATCACCAAGACGCCGCAGCCGCACCACGGCAAGGCCGAGCAGGAAGCGGGCGAGGAGGCGCAGGCCGAGCCCGCCAACAGCCCGCTCGACAACTACACGCAGAACCTCAATGCGCTGGCGCTGGCCGGCAAGATCGACCCGCTCATCGGCCGCGACCGCGAGCTCGAGCGCGTCATCCAGACGCTGTGCCGCCGCCGCAAGAACAATCCCCTGCTGGTGGGCGAAGCGGGCGTGGGCAAGACGGCGATCGCCGAGGGCCTGGCGCGGCGCATCGTCGAGGCCAACGTGCCCGAGCTGCTCGGCAAGTGCACGGTGTACGCGCTGGACATGGGGGCGCTGCTCGCCGGCACCAAGTACCGCGGCGACTTCGAGCAGCGCCTCAAGGCGGTGCTCAAGCAGCTGGTGGACAACCCGAACGCGATCCTGTTCATCGACGAAATTCACACTGTCATCGGTGCGGGTGCTGCTTCCGGAGGCACGCTGGACGCCTCCAACCTGTTGAAGCCCGTGCTCTCCACCGGGCAGCTGAAGTGCATCGGCGCCACCACTTACAACGAGTACCGCGGCGTGTTCGAGAAGGACCACGCGCTCTCGCGCCGCTTCCAGAAGATCGACGTGGTCGAGCCCTCGGTGGACGAGACCGTGGAGATCCTCAAGGGCCTGAAGACGCGCTTTGAGGCGCACCACAGCGTCAAGTACACCGCCAACGCGCTCACCACCGCGGCGGAACTCTCGGCGCGCTTTATCAACGACCGGCACCTGCCGGACAAGGCGATCGACGTCATCGACGAGGCCGGCGCCGCGCAGCGCATCGCGCCCAAGGGCAAGCAGAAGCGCGTCATCGGCAAGAGCGAGATCGAGGAGATTATCGCCAAGATCGCGCGCATCCCGCCGCGCAGCGTCTCCAGCGACGACCGCAGCGCGCTCGCCAACCTGGAGCGCGACCTGAAGGCGGTGGTGTTCGGCCAGGACCAGGCGCTCGATGCGCTCGCCGCCGCCATCAAGATGGCGCGCTCCGGGCTGGGCAACCCGCAGAAGCCCATCGGCAACTTCCTGTTCTCGGGCCCCACGGGCGTCGGCAAGACCGAGGCGGCGCGCCAGCTCGCCTACTGCATGGGCATCGAGCTGATCCGCTTCGACATGTCGGAGTACATGGAGCGCCACGCCGTGTCGCGCCTGATCGGCGCGCCGCCGGGCTATGTCGGCTTCGACCAGGGCGGGCTGCTCACCGAGGCGATCACCAAGAAGCCCTACTCGGTGCTGCTGCTCGACGAGATCGAGAAGGCGCACCCGGACATCTTCAACATCCTGCTGCAGGTGATGGACCACGGCACGCTCACCGACAACAACGGCCGCAAGGCCGACTTCCGCAACGTGGCGATCATCATGACCACCAATGCGGGGGCGGAGTCGCTGGCGCGCACCTCGATGGGCTTCACCGCCACCAAGCAGGCGGGCGACGAGATGGAAGCCATCAAGCGCATGTTCACGCCGGAGTTCCGCAACCGGCTGGACGCGATCATCTCCTTCCGCGCGCTGGATCACGACATCATCCTGCGCGTGGTGGACAAGTTCCTCATGCAGCTCGAGGAGCAGCTGCAGGAGAAGAAGGTCGAGCCGCACTTCACCCAGAAGTTGAAGGAGCACCTGGCGAAGAAGGGCTTCGATCCGCTGATGGGCGCGCGGCCGATGGCGCGCCTGATCCAGGACACGATCCGGCGCGCGCTCGCCGACGAGCTGCTGTTCGGCAAGCTGGCGCACGGCGGCAAGGTGACCGTCGACGTGGACGACACCGACAAGATCGTGCTGCAGTTCGAGCAGTCCTCGCCGGCGTCCCCGCCGGCGGCGGCCAAAGAGCCGGTCGCCTGAAGCACCGCCGGTAGTCGGCCGCTCCGAGCCGCGGCAGGCCGGGGCCGATTCGCAAGCGCCCTTCCATGGGGCGCTGATGGGCCCATCAAAAGATTTGCCCGTAGGAAAGCTCTCCGCGGGCAATTCCAGCGTTGCGATGACCCTACTGCGAGAGTAGTTTTCCTGGGAGCTACTGGCCCGGGAGGCGCTCATGAGAGCTTTGGTTCATTGCATCGCGGCCGCATGCGCGACGGCCGCTCTGGCGGCGCCCGCCGCGGCACAGGACTACAAGGCGCGCGCCTGGGCGGCGAGTTGCGCCGCGTGCCACGGCACCGACGGACGCAGTGAAGCCGACGAATTTCCCGCGCTCGCGGGCAAGCCCAAGGCGGCGCTGCTCAAGTCGCTCATCGAGTTCAAGACCGACACCGGGCCCAAGAAGCCGACGGTGATGCACCAGCACGCGAAGGGCTACTCGAACGAGCAGCTCGAGCGCATCGCGGACTATTTTTCGCGCCAGAAGCGCTAGACGGGGAGAACAGCCATGTCCTCGATCGACAGACGCGCATTCCTCAAGGCGGCCGCGGCGACGGGTGCGGTTGCCGGCTTCTCATCGCTCACGGGCTGCGCCACGACCCCCGCTTCCTCGGGCCGCGTGGTGGTGCTGGGCGGCGGCTTCGGCGGCGCGACCGCCGCGAAGTACATCCGCATGTGGGCGCCGACGATCGACGTCACGCTCGTCGAGCGCAATGCGGCATTCGTATCCTGCCCGTTCTCCAACCGGGTGCTCGCCGGCACCATGAAGCTCGAGGAGATCACGGTGGGCTACGACAAGCTCGGGCCCAGGCACGGCGTGCGGGTGGTGCGCGGCGAGGCAGTCGCCGTGGATACCGCGAAGCAGACGGTGACGCTCGCGGGCGGCAATGCCCTGCCCTACGACCGGCTGATCCTCTCGCCGGGCATCGACTTCATGGTCGAGACGATCCCGGGCCTGGCGAGCGCCGAGGCGCAGCAGCGCGTGCGGCACGCATGGAAGGCGGGGCCCGAAACGGCCGCGCTGCGCGCGCAGCTTGAAGCGATGCCCGACGGCGGCGTGTTCGCCGTCGTGATCCCGAAGTCCCCCTACCGCTGCCCGCCCGGCCCGTACGAGCGCGCCTGCCAGGTCGCTTACTACTTCAAGTCGCGCAAGCCCCGCTCCAAGGTGCTGATCCTCGACGGCAACCCGGATGTGCAATCCAAGAAGGGCCTGTTCATGGCCGCGTGGAACGGGGAATACAAAGGCATGATCGAGTATCGGCCCAATCACGAGCTGCAGGAAGTGGACGCGCGGACCGGTACCGCGATCTTCATCGGCGACAGGGTGCGCGCCGACGTGCTCAACGTCATTCCGCCGCAGAAAGCGGGCGAGATCGCCCGCCGCGCGGGCGTCGTCAACGTGAACAATCGCTGGTGCGACGTGGACTGGCTGACGATGGAGTCGAGAGCAGCGAAGCACGTGCACGTGATCGGCGACGCCACGCAATCGGCCCCCGGCATGCCGAAGTCGGGCCACATGGCCAACCAGCACGGCAAGATCGCGGCCGACGCCGTGATCGCGCTGATGACCGGGCGCGCGGTGAACGACGAGCCGATGATCGCCAATACCTGCTACAGCTGGGTGAACGACCGCGAGGTGGTGCACGTCGCCTCCGTGCATGCCTACGACAAGGGCCAGAAGACGATGATCGCGGTGAAAGGCGCGGGCGGACTCTCGCCCGCCGCAAGCGTGAAGGAAGGCGCCTACGCGCGCGCCTGGGCCGACGCGATCTGGTACGACCTTCTCGGCTAGACCGGCGGCTGCGATCGCTTGACAGGGGTCGCGCGCGCAGCGGAAACTCCCTCAGGTTCGCAATCGCGCACTCAGGAGGAGGATCCGATGCGTTTCAGTCATGTTCTCGCGGCGGCGCTTGCCGTCGCGCCACTTGCCGTTCAGGCGCAGGATGCGGCCCGTGATCTGGCCGCCTCGTGCGCCATGTGCCACGGCACCAACGGCCGCAGCGCAGGCGGCAACGAGCCGCTCGCCGGCATGCCGAAAGCGGACCTGGTACGCAAGTTCAACGAATTCCGCTCCGGCGCCAAGCCCGCGACGATCATGCACCAGATTTCCAAGGGCTACACCGACCAGCAGATCGACCAGGTCGCCGCGTATTTCGCGGCGCAGAAGAAGTAGGGGGAGATCATGAGCAGAATCTTCGACCGGCGCGATTTCCTCAAGTTGAGCGGCGCCACCGCGGCCCTCGCGGCCGCCGGCTGCGCGACGCTGGGCGGCACCAAGGCGCGCGTGGTGGTGATCGGCGGCGGCTACGGCGGCGCGACCGCCGCCAAGTACATCCGCCTGTGGGACCCGGCCATCGAGGTGGTGATGGTCGAGCGCGCCAACATCTTCACCTCCTGCCCGATCTCGAACCTGGTGCTGGGCGGCTCGAAAACGATGGAGGACATCCGCCACAGCTACGACGGCCTGCGCCGGCACGGCGTGCAGGTCGTGAACGACGAGGCCACCGCGGTGGACGCGGCGAAGAAGGTGGTGAAGCTCGAGCGCGGCGGCGAGATGAAGTACGACCGGCTCATCGTCTCGCCGGGCATCGACTTCATGTTCAACGAGATCGCGGGCTACGAAGACGCGATGAAGACCAACCGCGTGCTGCACGCCTGGAAGGCGGGCGCGCAGACCATCGCGCTGCAAAAGCAGCTGGCGGGCATGAAGGACGGCGGCGTGTTCGTGCTGTCGGTGCCGCTCGCGCCCTACCGCTGCCCGCCGGGCCCGTACGAGCGCGCAAGCCAGGTGGCGAGCTATCTCAAGAAGAACAAGCCGCGCTCCAAGGTGCTGATCCTGGACGCCAACCCGGACGTGACCTCCAAGGGGCCGCTGTTCAAGAAGGCCTGGGCGGAGCTCTACCCGGGCATGATCGAGTTCCGGGGCAACTCCAAGGCAGTCGGCGTGGATGCGAAGACCGGTACCGTCCGGCTCGAGGTTGAAGATGTGCGTGGCGACGTGCTCAACGTCGTCCCGCCGCACCGCGCCGGCGAGATCGCGGTCAAGGCGGGCCTGATCACCGCCAACAACCGCTGGTGCGGCGTGGACTGGCGCACGATGGAGTCGACCGCCGTCAAGGGCGTGCACGTGCTCGGCGACGCGACCCTGTCGGCACCGGGGATGCCGAAGTCCGGGAGCATGGCCAACCAGCACGCAAAGGTGTGTGCCTCGGCGGTCGTGGCCCTGATCAACGGCCGGCAGCCGAACCTGGATCCGAAGATCGTCAATACCTGCTACAGCTTCGTCTCCGACACCGAGGTGATCCATGTCGCGTCCGTGCACCAGTGGGATGCTGGCCAGAACACGCTCATTCCCGTGAAGGGCGCGGGCGGCGTCTCGGCGGCGCGCAACGAGCTGGAAGGCAAGTACGGCTGGGCCTGGGCGCAGAACATCTGGCAGGACGCGCTCGGCTGAGCGCACGGCGCCCCGGCAAAGCCCCGCTCGCGCGGGGCTTTTTCTTTTCTGCTGCGGCTCGGTGTTCTAGTCGAGGCCGCTGAGGTACTCGGCGACCGCGAGGATCTCCGACTCGCTCATCTTCGCGGCTACGGTGTGCATCACGGCGTTGTCGTTGGTGCGTACGCGCGCGCCGAAATTGCGCAGCTGCGTCGCCAGGTACGACGCCACCTGGCCCGCTAGCCGCGGCAGGTTTTCCGTGCCGTGCCCGCGCTCGCCGTGGCAGCCGACGCAAGCCGACACCTCGGTCGCCGCGCCGCCCTGGCGGTAGATGAACATGCCCTGTGCCGCCAAGCGTGAGTCCGCCGTCGGGTGCGGCTCGCTCTTCTGCCTGCTGAAGTAGGCGCCGAGCGCGCGCATGTCCTGCGGCGTGAGCGCGGCGACCATCGGCTGCATGGCCGAGCTCTTGCGCTCGCCGCTCTTGAAGTTGGCGAGTTGCTTGGCGATGTAGTTCTCGTTCTGCGCCGCGAGCCGCGGCGAAAGCTCCGTCGCCGACTCGCCGTGCATGCCGTGGCACAGGAAGCAGCTGCCGCCGACGATCTTGCGCGCACGCGCGAGCTCGGCCTCCTCCCCCAGAACGGGCGCCGCTGCAATCAGCGCGCAGAGAACAACCAGCGCCTTCATCGCCCCGTGCTGCCGAAGCCGCCCGCCCCCCGGCTGCTCGCGGCGAATTGCTCCACCACTTCGAACGCCACCTGCACGACCGGCACCACGACCAGCTGGGCGATGCGCTCCAGGGGCTGGATGGTGAACGCGGCCTTGCCCCGGTTCCACACCGAAACGAGGACCTGCCCCTGGTAGTCGGAGTCGATCAGCCCGACGAGGTTGCCGAGGACGATGCCGTGCTTGGCGCCCAAACCCGAGCGCGGCAGCACGACCGCCGCCAGACCCGGATCGCCGAGATGGATGGCGATGCCGGAAGGCACCAGCTGGCTGTCT
The DNA here is from genome assembly GCA_035718125.1 of Burkholderiales bacterium. GTDB lineage: Bacteria > Pseudomonadota > Gammaproteobacteria > Burkholderiales > SG8-39 > JAABQT01. The sequence continues at coordinate 6,999 of DASTHP010000114.1, forward strand.
CCAGGCTGCAGCACGAGCGGCGCATCGAGGCAGGCGCGCAAGTCGAGGCCGGCCGCGCCGGGCGTTGCGTACTGCGGGAGGTTCTCGCGGATCCTCGGATCGAGGACCCGTACTTCAAGCTTTCGCACGCGAGCGTTTCGCTCCCGCCAGCATCGCGGCCACGTAGGCGACCAGCTTGCGCGCGAGCTCGAGCTTGGAGCCGCGTCCCAGCGGATGCTCGCCGGCATCGTCGAACAGCGTGATCTCGTTGTCCTCCGCGCCCAGGGCCTTTTGCGCCAGGTTCGCGGCGAGCAGGGGAACGCGCTTCTTCAGGCGCTTGGCGCGCGCGTGCTCCGCCAGCTTCTCGCTCTCGGCGGCGAAGCCCACGCAGAACGGCGGATTCTTCAGCGCCGCCACGTGCGCGAGGATGTCGGGGTTTTCCGTCAGCTCGAGGGTCATGGCGCCCGCGCCCTTCTTGATCTTCTGCGCGGCGCGGTTCTTCACGCGGTAATCGGCCACCGCTGCGACCGCGATGAACACGTCGCTCGCCGGCGCGGCCTTCTTGACGGCCTCGAACATCTGCTCGGCGCTCCTCACGCCGACGCGCTCGACGCCGGCCGGCGCCGCCAGGCTCACGGGGCCGCTGATCAGCGTCACGCGGGCGCCCGCCTCGCGCGCCGCACGCGCCACCGCATAGCCCATCCGGCCAGAGCTGGCGTTGGTGATCGAGCGCACGGGATCGATCGCTTCCTCGGTGGGGCCGGCGGTCACCAGCACCCGCTTGCCGGCGAGGAGCTTCGGCTGGAAGAAGGCCTCGATCTCCTCGACGATCTCCTCGGGCTCGAGCATGCGGCCCATGCCGACTTCGCCGCAGGCCTGGTCGCCGGCCGCGGGGCCGGCGAAATGCACCCCATCGCCGCGCAGCGTGTGCAGGTTGCGCTGCAGGGCGGGGTTCTCCCACATCTCGACGTTCATCGCCGGGGCGACCAGCAGCGGGCAGCGGCGCGCAAGGCACAGGGTGGAGAGCAGGTCGTCGGCCAGGCCGGCCGCCAGCTTGCCGAGAAAATTGCCGCTGGCGGGCGCCACCACGATCAGGTCGCGGTCGCGCGAGAGCTCGATGTGCCCCATGTTATCGGGCACGCGCGCATCCCACAGGTCGGTCCACACGGCTTGCCCGGTCAGGGCCTGCAGGGTCACAGGGGTGACGAAGCGCGTTGCCGCCTCGGTCATCGCCACGCGCACGTCCACCCCGGACCTGACGAGCAGTCGCGCGAGCGCGGCCGCCTTGTAGGCGGCCACCCCGCCGGTGATGCCCAGCAACAGCCTCTTGCCCTTCAGGGTCATCGTGCTTGGGGCTGGCGCGTTAGAAGGAACGAGGATTCTAGGGGAATTCGAGGGGGGATGCTTTGGGGATCGCCGACTGGCCGCACCAGGAACGACCGCGCGA
>DASTHP010000115.1:0-2595 GCA_035718125.1 Burkholderiales bacterium
GGGCCGCGCGGCGCACCGCGTCGTCGATGCGCACGATGCCGTCCGTGACCGAGTACTCGCTGTGCAGCCTCAGGTGGACGAAGCGCGGAGCAGGCATGGGAAGCAGCGAAAGTTTACCATCCGAGCATGCGCGCCCCGGCCTTGTTTGCCCTCTTCGCCGGCGCAAGCTGCATCGCCCTTTCGCCCATCTGGGTGCGCATCGCGGATGTCGGCCCGACCGCGAGCGCGTTCTGGCGCGTCGCGCTCGCCGTGCCGCTGTTGTGGGCGGCCGCGGCGCTCGCGCCGCGCGCGCACGCCACAGCGGGCGCGCGCGAGCGCTGGCTGCTCGCCGCGGCCGGCTTCGCTTTCGCCGGCGACCTCGCGTTCTGGCATTGGTCGATCCAGGCCACGTCGGTCGCCAATGCGACGCTGCTCGCCAACCTCTCCTCGATCTTCGTTACGCTCGCCGCCTGGCTCTTGTGGCGGCAACGGCCGAGCGCGCAGTTCCTGGTGGGGCTGGCGCTCGCGCTCGCCGGCGTGGTGCTCCTGGTGCGCGCGAGCCTCGGCTTTTCGCCGACGGCGCTGCTCGGCGACGGGCTCGGCGTGATCACGGCGATGTTCTACGCCTGGTATCTGCTGACGGTGAAGAGCCTGCGCGACCTGGGCGCGGCCACGCTGCGCCTGATGGCCGTCACTACCACGCTCACCGCGGTCATCCTGCTGCCTGTCGCGATCGCCTCGGGCGAATCCATGCTGCCGCAAAGCGCCAAGGGCTGGCTGGTGCTGCTGGGACTCGCCTGGATCACGCATGCCGGCGGACAGGGATTGATCACCTACGCGCTCGCACATCTGCCGGCTGCATTCTCCTCGGTAGGCCTGCTGCTGCAACCCGTGCTGGCCGCGGCATTCGCGTGGGTACTGCTGGCCGAGCCGCTCGGCGCGCTGCAGATGGCGGGCGGCGCGGTCGTGCTGGCGGGAATCTATCTCGCCCGGCGCGGCTCGGGCTAGGTCAGGCGCGCGGCCTTGCCCGCATCACGCGCGGCTGCGGCCGGACCGCGCGCGGCTCGCGTGCTACAGGACGCGTGCGGCGGGCTCGCCCTTGCCCTTCTCGATCGCGCCGATCACGCAGGCCACCTCGCCGAGGCGCTTGAGGCGCTGGAGCGTCTTGCGCACGTTCGCGGGAGCAACGGCCAGCACCATGCCGATGCCGCAATTGAACACGCGGTGCATCTCGCCCTCGGCCACGCCGCCCTGAGCCTGCAGCCACTGGAAGAGCGGCGGCCGCGGCCAGCTGTCGCCGCGGATTGCGGCATGCGTTCCCTTCGGCAGCATGCGCGGCACATTGCCCACCAGACCGCCACCCGTAATGTGCGCCATGCCCTTGATCCAGCCGCTCGCGAGCAGCTTCAGCACCGGCTTCACATAGATGCGCGTCGGCGCCATCAGCGCGTCGAGCATGGCGGCGTCGGGCCGCGCGCGCTCGACGATCTTGCGGATCAGCGAATAGCCGTTGGAATGCGCGCCACTCGAGGCGAGGCCGATCAGCACGTCGCCGGGCCGGATCGAGCGGCCGTCGATGATTTTCCTGCGCTCCACCACGCCGACGCAGAAACCCGCGAGGTCGTATTCGCCCTCGGGATACATCCCGGGCATCTCGGCGGTCTCGCCGCCGATCAGCGCGCAGCCCGCCAGCTCGCAGCCGCGCGCGATCCCCTTCACGACCTGCGCGGCGACCCGGGTATCCAGGCGCCCGCAAGCGTAGTAGTCGAGGAAGAAAAGCGGCTCGGCGCCCTGCACCAGCACATCGTTCACGCTCATCGCCACCAGGTCGATGCCGACGCTGTCGTGGCGGCCGAGCGCGAACGCGAGCTTCAGCTTGGTGCCCACGCCGTCGGTGCCGGAAACCAGCACCGGCTCGCGGTACTTCCGCGGGATGCGACACAGCGCGCCGAAGCCGCCGATGCCCGCCAGCACCTCGGCGCGCATCGTGCGCTTGGCGTAGGGCTTGATGGCTTCGACGAGCGCGTCGCCCGCGTCGATGTCGACGCCGGCGTCGCGGTAGGAAAGCGCTCGGCTCATGCTAGAGTTTTGTGGTTGCCGCGCGATTCTACTTGAGATGTCCGCCCCGCTTTCCGCCAATCCGCAATTCCGGCAGTGACGCGCCAGCTCGCGCTGCCGATCTCGCCGCCGCCCGAGCCCACGCTCGAGAACTTCGTGCCCGGCGCGAACGCCGAGCTGCTCGCGCGGCTGGGCGCGCTGGCCGCCGGCGAGCGCGCGGAATCGGTGCTCTACCTGTGGGGGGAGCCGGGCAGCGGGCGCAGCCATCTGCTCGCCGCCTGCGCGCGTCCCGGCCTGGTGGTCGTCGATGACGTCGAGCAGCTCGACGACGCGGCGCAGGTGGCGCTGTTCAACGCCATCAACGCGGCACGCGACGCGGGCGGCACGGTGCTCGCGGCGGGCAATGCGCCGCCCGCACAGCTGCCGCTGCGCGAGGACCTGAAGAGCCGCCTCGCCTGGGGGCTGGTCTACCAGGTGAAGCCGCTCAGCGACGCCGAGAAGGCGCTCACCCTGCACGCCGAGGCGCAGCGCCGCGGCCTCAAGCTCTCCGACGAGGTG
>DASTHP010000116.1:0-4841 GCA_035718125.1 Burkholderiales bacterium
ACGCGCCGCGCGGCCGCGCCGGCCGAGAGCTTGCCGTCCACGAACGGCGCCTCCGCGAGCCAGGCGCGCGCCAGCGCCAGCTCGTCGGGCTTAAGGACGCCTTGAACGATGAGCAGCATGCGGCAGCCAGCTTACGCGAAGCAGACCCAGGTGGTGGCAATGTACTTGACCCCGGACTGCAGCGTGACGCCGCGATGCACGTGCGTCCAGAACGGGGGAAACAAGACGAGCTTGCCCTGCGCCGGCCGGATCAGCACCTCCTGCAGCGGGAACTCGGTCTCGCCGCCCGGCCCGGGCACGTCGTTCAGGTACCAGATGGCCACCATCTGCCGCGCGCTGAACTCGCCGGGCCCGCCGTCGACGTGCCAGTGGTAGAACTCCCCGGGGAGCGTGCGCTGCAAGTTGTAGCCGATGTCCTTGAACTTGTTGGCGGCGAAGAAGGGGAATTCGAGCGCGAAGGCGTTGAAGGTCGAGACGAGCTGCTGCGCGAGGATGCGATCGATGTCGCGCCAGTCCTCGCGCCCGCTGATGCGCAGGTCGGTGGAGCGCTTGACCTGCGGCACGATCTCGCCCGCCTGGCCGATGCGCCCCGGCGCCTGCTGGTCGGTGGAGGCCTCGAAGCGGCGGATCGCCTCCGCGCACACGTCGGCCGGCAGCGCGCGCTCCTTCTCGTAGATGAAGCTGAGCGGCTTCACCTCGCGGATGCGCGCGTCGGCGAACGACATCAGGCGTACAGCAGCTCGGTGTTCTGCATCTCGCCGGCGGCGTCGATGTCCACGCCCACCGCGCCGGGCATGCGCAGCGCGATGTAGCCGGCCATCAGCATGGCGGTGGCCTCGTTGCCGGTAGTGAGGCTGGAGAGCAGCCGGTCGGCGACGATCTGGCAGCGCTGCAGCCGGTCGGGGTTCTCCACGAACTCGCGGCTCATCTGCCAGCCGCGGTCCATGTCGCGGTCGAGCTTCGCGTGAAATTCGGCCGAGTCGCGCAGCAGGTCTTCCGGCAGCTCGATGGCGTAGACCTGCTCGCCGATGACGACCTTGAATTGCACCTTGATCTCCGGGGCTTTGAATCGCCCTCGCCAATGCCTAATATAAACGCGTCCGCAATCACCGGGAGCAAGCGTCATGGCCAGCGCCTACTACGAAGCCATCGACCGCATGGAGAAGCAGAAGGTCGACCCCGAATACATCAACGGCTGGGCGTCGGGCTTCCTGCACAACCCCAAGCGGGAGGAGCGGCGCTCGAACGAAGCCTACGAGGCGGGCTACGCCGCCGGCACGGAGAAGAAGGCCGGCGGCTTCGAGGCCTGGATCAGGAAGTAGCGGCGCCGTCCTTCTCTGCGCGCGCGCGCCACCTCGCGGCCTCGGCGGGGTCGGCGCCGACCCCGAGGCCCTTGTCGTACATGGTGGCGAGCATCGACTGCGAGCCGGCGAGGCCCTGCTCGGCGGCCTTGCGGAACCAGCGCGCGGCCTCGGCGTGATCGGCCTTGGTGCATTCGCCCTGGAAGTACATGAAGCCCATGCCATGCTCGGCGAGCGCGTAGCCTTGGTCTGCGGCGGCGCGCATCCACTTCACCGCGTTGGCGCAGTTCTTCACCACGCCGAGTCCCACCTGCGCCATGATCGCCACGCGGTACTGGGCCTCGGGCACGCCGCGCTCGGCGAGCGGCATGAGCAGCTGCATGGCGCGCGCGAACTCCTTCGCCTCGAAAGCGGCGATGCCGCTCGCCATCTCCATATCCGGTCCTGACATCGCGTCCTCCTGCGTCTATTATCCCCCGCATGGCCATCATCAGCAGCCGCCCGCAGATCGCGCTCGTCAAGACGCGCTGGCGCAAGAAGGGCGCGCGCACCGTGGAAGAGCGCGCGGGGGTGATCGGCGCCAATGTCTGGAAGATCGCGCTCGAGGTCTTCAAGCACATGGAGAAGGAGGGCTTCCGCTTCGGCTCCGACCGCCTCACCACCGAGGTGATCTCCGAGTTCATTGCCTTTCTCGTGCAGCTTTGCGATCGCGCCGTGTACGGCAGGCTCGCCGAGGAAGAGCGCGCGGCGCTCATCGGCGCCGTGGTGCGCCACCTCGCGGCGACCATGGAGAACAACCAGCAGGATCTCTTCGGGCCGGGCGAATACCGCAAGCCCTTCATCGACCTGCTCAATGCGCGCTTCGGCGAATACGCCGGCTTCGAGTACCGCGACGGCGAGCCGGGCTATCCCTGCCTGCGCTTCTTTGCCGGCAAGGTGGCCGAGGCGATGGCTCCCGGCGACAACAAGTGGGTGGTCGAGCAGATGATGGAGATCGAATCTCCGGAGATGGTGCGCCTGGTCAGGAAGCTCGTGGAGCAAGCGGCGGCAGCAGAGCCTCCAGCGCAGCCTCGCGCTCCGCGGGAGTGAGCGCCAGCAGTCCGCGCGCGCATTCGAGCCAGCGCTCGCTGCCTTCGCGCACCGCCTGCCACAGCCGGTCCGGCGCACCGCTGCGCACGAATTCCTCGTAGGCTCGCAGCGCCTGCGGAAACAGCTCGCGGCGCGGGGCGTCGAACGTGGCGAAATAGAAATGCAGCGCCGGCAGGTTGGCGCGCTCGAGCAGCGCCGGCAGCGTCTGCAGGCAGTCGGCCAGCAGGTCGCGCACCGCGCGCGCCACCGGCTCACCTCGGGTGCGCGAGAGCTGCAGCGCCATCTCGCCCCACGCCTCGCCGAGCAGCTCGCCCGCCTTCGCTTCGCCCAGCTCGTGCAGGATCATGGTCTCCACTTCATTGTCGGCCATGCGCGCAAGCGCCTGTTCCGTGTCGGCGACGAAGTCGTAGCCCGCCAGTGCGCGCGCCATGGCGGCGCCCTGCTTGCGCCAGCGGTGCTCCTCGATCTTCTCCCACAGGTAGCGGCGCACCGACTCCTGGCGCACGAAGATGGTCCGGCCCTGCAGCATCGCCGGGGGCGCGGCCAGCTCGCGCGCGTATTCGCAGGAGGAGACGCGGATCGTGAAGCCGGCGCGTTCCTCTACGCGCAGCAGGCTGCCGAGAAAGAACACGGGCTTGTGCCAGCGTCCGTAGCCGGCGCTGTAGACGCAGCCCTGCGGCAGCAGCTCGCGGTTGGCGGCCTCGGCGTCGAACGGATCGAGCGCGCCGCGCGCGAGCGGCAGCGGCGCGAACGCGTCTGCCTCGAGTCCGTCCCACGCCTGCTCGCGCGCCTTCAGCCAGTCGCCGAGCTCGTCCTTGGGGAGCGTGCTGGCGAACGGCAACTCGTTCTCCCAGCGGTAGTATTCGCGCATCTTCAGGAGGAACGTGCAAAGGCCGTAGTCGCCCGCGTGGCGCGCATCCGATATATCGCAGTTGCGCTGCACGGCCTCGGCCAGCCCGGGAAGATTGCGTAGCGTCATGGCGCGGCGTATATATCCACTTTAGCATCGCACGCTACGTTGCCCGGCATGGCCAAGACCGCGAAACCCAGGCCCCACGTCACGCTCGACATGAAGGGCGCCGCCTGCCCAGGCCCGCTGCTGGGCGCGCGCCGCGTGCTCGACGACCTGCTCGCCGGCGAAGTGCTGCTGCTCATCTCCGACTGCCCCGGGACCAAGGACGACCTGCTTTCCTGGCCCAAGTACGCGGACGTGGAGATCCTGAAGACCGAGAAGATCGCGCGCGGCGGCACCGCCTATTACATCCGCAAGGGCAAGGCGCAGCGCGTGTCCGCCAACGCGGTGCTCGACATGCGCGGCACCACCTGCCCCGGCCCCGTGATCGAGGCGAAGAAGCTGCTGAACGGCATGCGCCAGGGCGAGGTGCTGCAGCTGATCAGCGACTGCCCCGGCATCCGCGCGGACGTGCGCAGCTGGGTGAAGGCCACCGGGCAGGATCTGGCCGACGCGCGCGAAAGCGCGCCCGGCGAGTACGTGTTCCACATCCGCAAGCGCTGACGCGGATTGCTCCCCTGGAGGGTCGAACCATGACAAGCCTGATGGACGAGATCATCAAAGGCGGCAGTGGCATCGCCAGGAACCCCCTGTTCCCTCACGCGCCGGAGGGCTGGACGCCTGCGCTCGCCATGGACGCGGCGCGGGGCGAAGGCCTGGAGCTCGGCGAGGATCACTGGGAGGCAGTGCGCGCCCTGCAGGCGTACTACGCGCGGCGCGACGCGAGCGCCGTCAACCTGCGAGAGCTGCACGATGCGCTCGAGGAGAAGTTCCATCGCCAGGGCGGCATCAAGCGCCTCTACCTGCTGTTTCCCGGCGGGCCGGTGGCGCAAGGCTGCCGGATCGCGGGACTCAAGGCGCCGGCGGGCGCCACCGACAAGGGCTTCGGCAGCGTCGCCTAGAAAATCGGGGTCAGGGCCGGATTTCCCTTGCGAGCGGAAATCCGGCCCTGACCCCAATTTTCCGGGCGCGGCGCTACTTGCGCCGCATGAAGAAGGTGTATTCCTTCTCCGCGTCGGATTGCGAGAGCAGCTCGTTGCCGGTCTGCTTGGCAAAGGCCTGGAAGTCCTTCACCGAGCCCGGGTCGGTGGAGACGATTTTCAGCACCTGGCCCGATTGCATGTCGTTCAGCGCCTTCTTTGCGCGCAGGATGGGAAGCGGGCAGTTGAGCCCGCGGGCGTCGAGTTCCTTGTCGAAATTCATGTGCGGCTCCAGACCATCGTGTGAGTAAGAGACATTACCCGAATCGCGCGAGCAGCTCGGCCACCTTGCCGGCGCGCTCGGTGCGCCCGTCGTTCCCGGCCGGGGGCTCCTGCCGGATCATGCACGACACCATCTCGTAGAAGGCGCGGTCCAGCGCCTTGCGCGCCGCGGCGAGCTGCTGCGCGATGTCCTCGCAGGGCTCGTCCGCGCCGATCATGCGCCGCACCGCGCGCACC
>DASTHP010000117.1:0-5350 GCA_035718125.1 Burkholderiales bacterium
ATCGCGCCGGGCTGCACCCAGCGGTCGTAGTCGGCCGCGCTCACGTGGCCCAGCGCAAGCGCCGCCGCCTTCAGCGTGCTGCCTTCCCGGTGGGCCTTCTTAGCGATCTCCGCGGCGCGGTCGTAGCCGATATGCGGCGCGAGCGCGGTCACCAGCATCAGCGAACGCTCGACCAGCTCACGGATGCGCGCCTCGTTGGGCTCGATGCCGCGCGCGCAATGCTCTTCGAACGACGCGCAGCCGTCGGCGAGCAGGCGCACGCTCTGCAGGAAGTTGTGGATCAGTACGGGCTTGTAGACGTTCAGCTCGAACTGCCCGGAGGCACCCGCGATCCCCACCGCCACGTCGTTGCCCATCACCTGCACCGCGAGCATGGTGAGCGCCTCGGCCTGCGTCGGATTGACCTTGCCCGGCATGATCGAGCTGCCCGGCTCGTTCTCCGGGATGCTCAGCTCGCCCAGACCGGAACGCGGTCCCGAGGCGAGCCAGCGCACGTCGTTCGCGATCTTGTTGAGCGCGGCGGCCAGGGTCTTCAGCGCGCCGTGCGCGAACACCAGCGCCTCGTGACCGGCGAGCGCGGCGAACTTGTTGGGCGCCGGCTCGAAGGACATGCCGGTGGCCTGCGAAAGGTCCCTGGCGACGCGCGCGCCGAATTCCGGATGGGTGTTGAGCCCGGTGCCCACGGCAGTGCCGCCAATCGCCAGCTCGCAAAGCCCGGGCAGCGCGAGCTCGATCGCCGCCTCTGCCTGCGCCAGCTGCTCGACATAGCCCGAGAACTCCTGGCCGAGCGTCAGCGGGGTGGCATCCTGCAAGTGCGTGCGCCCGATCTTCACGATCGCCGCGAACGCCTCCGCCTTGGCGGCCAGCGTCGCCTCTAGCCGCTCGAGCTTGGGCAGCAGATCGTGCTCCACCGCGCGCGCCGCGGCGATGTGCATTGCCGTGGGGAAAGCGTCGTTGGAGGACTGGCCGAGATTGACGTCGTCGTTCGGGTGCACGAGGCGCTTGGGGCCGCGCTCGCCGCCCATCAGCTCCGACGCGCGGTTGGCCAGCACCTCGTTGACGTTCATGTTGGTCTGCGTGCCGGACCCGGTCTGCCACACGACCAGCGGGAACTCCTCGTCGTGCCGGCCCGCCAGGACTTCGTCGGCGGCCCGCTCGATGGACTCGGCCTTGTTCGCCTGGAGGAGGCCGAGCGCGCGATTGACGCGCGCCGCGGAGCGCTTCACCAGCGTCAGCGCGTACACCACGGCCAGCGGCATGCGCTCGCCGGAGATGCGGAAGTAGCGCCGGCTGCGCTCGGTCTGCGCGCCCCAGAGGCGCTCCGCCGGCACCTCGAGGGTGCCGAAGGAGTCCTTCTCCGGGCGCGTCGCGCTCACATCACTTCTTGAGCAGGCTCCTCAGCATCCACGCGTTCTTCTCGTGGATATCGAGGCGCTGCGTCAGCAGGTCGAGCGTGGGCTGGTCGTTCGCCTTCTCGGCGAGCGGCAGCACCGAGCGCGCAGTGCGCGCCACGGTTTCCTGGCCGTCGATCAGCTCGCGCACCATCTTCTCGGCCTTGGGCACGCCCTCGGCTTCCTTCACCGCGGCGAGCTTGATGTACTGCTTGTAGCTGCCGGGTGCGTAGTGGCCCAGCGCCCGGATGCGCTCGGCGATCGGATCGATCGCGTTCCAAGCTTCCGTGTACTGGTCCATGAACATCTGGTGCAGCGTCTGGAACATCGGACCCTCGACGTTCCAGTGGAAATTGTGCGTCTTCAAGTAGAGGATGTACGTGTCGGCGAGCAGGCGCGATAGGCCGCCCGCGATGGCCGACCGATCCTTTGCCGAGATACCTGTATCCATCACCATCGCCATGGAGCCTCCGTGCGCGAATTGACAAGGCGAGTCTAGCGCGGCTGCCGCGTACGCCGCCAACGAATCCTTTCAATCGCCGCAATAGCCCGCCCGCGCGGAGTGGCCGCCCGCGCTCAGGGAAGATCGAAGAGCAGCACTTCGGCCTGCGCGCCCTGCTCCAGCGTGATGTCGCCGGCCTGCGCGAGCTTGAGCGCGTCGCCCGCGCCCAGCCGCTCGCCCTGCACCGTGAGCGACCCGCGCGCCACGTGCGCGTAGGCGCGCCGCCCCGCCGCCAGCCGGTGCACGGCGCGCTCCGCGCCATCGAGCAGCGCCGCGTACACGCGCGCGTCCTGGTGGATGCGCACCGATCCCTCCGCGCCGTCGGGCGAGGCAATCAGGCGCAGGCGGCCGCGCTTCGATGCGGCATCGAAATGTTTCTGCTCATAGGACGGCGCGATGCCCGTCACGCTGGGCTCGATCCAGATCTGCAGGAAATGCGTCGTGCCGGCCTGGTCGTGGTTGTACTCGCTGTGGCGCACGCCGCTGCCGGCGCTCATGCGCTGCACGTCCCCGGGCACGATGGTGGAGCCGTTGCCCATCGAATCCTGGTGCGCGAGCGCGCCCTCCAGCACGTAGCTGATGATCTCCATGTCGCGATGGCCGTGCGTGCCGAAGCCGGTGCCGGGCGCGACGCGGTCTTCGTTGATCACGCGCAGCGGGCCGTAGCCCATGTGGCGCGGATCGTGGTACTCGGCGAAGGAGAAGCTGTGGTAGGACTCGAGCCAGCCGTGGTTGGCGTGGCCGCGCTCCCGGGCCGGGCGCAACTCGGTGACCATTCAGCTCTGTGCCGGCACGCCCTGCTGATCGCGCGCGGCGATTTCCTGGTGCACCTTGGCCATGTCGAGCGCCTTGGCCTGGGTCAGAACCTGCTCGAGCGCCGAGGCGGGCAGCGAGCCTGCCTGCTGGAACAACACCACCTTCTCGCGGAACACCATCAGCGTGGGGATGGAGCGGATGCCGAACGCGCCGGCGAGCTCCTGCTCCGCGTCGGTGTTGACCTTGCCGAACACGACGTCCTGGTGCGCCTCGGCAGCCTTCTCGTAGATCGGCGCGAAGCCGCGGCAGGGCCCGCACCAGGGAGCCCAGAAATCCACGATGACCATCGGGCTTTCCGTGATCACTTTCTCGAAATTGTCCTTGGTCAATTCGACCGTCGCCATGGCGGCTCCTCGCGCAAAAAAGCGGAGTGTACTCTAGGCATATGCGCGATTACGTCGGCCGGTTTGCGCCCTCGCCGACAGGGCCCTTGCACTTCGGCTCGCTGGTGGCCGCGCTCGCCAGCTACCTGGAGGCGCGCGCCGCCCGAGGCAAGTGGCTGCTGCGCATGGAGGACCTGGACCGCCCGCGCGAGCAGCCGGGCGCGGCCGATCAGATCCTGCGCGCGCTCGAGCGGCTCGGGTTCGAGTGGGACGGCCCGGTCCTGTGGCAGAGCGCGCGCCTGGAGCGCTATCGCGCGGTGCTCGAGGACCTGCAGCAGCGCGGCTTCGCCTATCCCTGCGGCTGCTCGCGCAAGGAGCTCGAGGACTCGGTCCTCGCGATCGACGGCTCCAGGGTCTACCCGGGCACCTGCCGGCACGGACTCGCGCCCGGCAAGAGTCCGCGCGCGCTGCGCCTGCGCACCCACGGCGCGCCGATCGCCTTCACCGATCGCATCCAGGGCGAGATCGAGCAGCGCGTGGAGCGCGAAGTGGGCGATTTCGTCCTGCGACGCGCCGACGGCGTGGTCGCCTATCAGCTCGCCGCGGTCGTGGATGACCACGACCAGGGCGTCACGGACGTGGTGCGCGGCGCCGACCTGCTCGATTCGACCGCGCGCCAGATCCACCTGCAGCGCATTCTTGGAGCACGGCAGCCGCGCTACGCGCACCTGCCGGTCGCGGTGAATGCCGCGGGAGAGAAGCTCTCCAAGCAGACTGGCGCCGCCCCGCTGGACCTCGCCAATCCCGAACGGGAGCTGGCGCGCGCACGGCGCTTCCTCGGCCAGGGCGAGGAAGGCTGGGACCTCGCGCGCGTGCCGCGCGCGCGCTCTCTCCCCGCTACTTCCTGACCGGAATCACCACTGTCGCGAGCGAGGCGAGCACGAGGGCCAGGGCGCCGAACTCGAGCCAGCCCGGCCGCTCGCCGAGGAACACCATGCCGGAGAAGACACCGACCACCGGCGTCATCAGCATGGCGAGCGAGAACGTCGTCACCGACACCGAGGTCGCGAGCTTGATCCAGGCCCAATGCGCCCAGGCGAAGGAAAAGAGCACGTTGTAGGCCACCGCCAGCGCCGGCCACAGGCTCACCTCGCCGAGCGCGCGAAAGCTCTCGAAGGCGATCGCCCCGAGGTAGATCGGCACGCCGCCGATCAGCATCATCCAGGCGGTCATTGCAGCGACCGGCGCGCGCACCGGGTACTTCTTCTGCAGCACGGTGCCAAACGCCCAGGTGGTCGCCGCGCCCAGCACCAGCAGTGCGCCGAGCGGCGCCCCGGCCAGATTGGTGAGTTCCTCCGCGAGCAGCAGCGCCATGCCCGCCATGCCGAGCGCAAGGCCCAGCAGCTTGCGAGCGTTCATGCGCTCGTGCAAGAACCACACGGAAAGCGGGATGGCAATGGCGGGCATGGTGTAGGCCAAGATTGCGGCTCGCCCGGAGGGAATCTGGCGCAGGCCGAACACCACCAGCACGTTCCAGCAGGTGATGGAGAAGAAGGCGATCAGCGCAAGGCGCCGCCACTGGTCGCGCGGAATGGCGAGCGGCTGGCCGCTCGCGCGCAGCGCGGCGAACAACACGCCGGAGCCAGCTGCGAGGCAGAAGGTGCGGAACGTGAACGGCGCGACTTCCGAGATCGCCACCTTCATGGCAGTCCAGTTGAAGCCCCAGACCAGCGTGATGCCGATCAGCACCCACCACAGGCTTCTCGGCAGGTGCTCGGCGTGCCCGCTGCTCAATGCCGCACCCGCACCGGCAGCGACTTCAGGCCGCGGAATACCATGGAATTGAGCCACTCGAGGGGCGCGCCCGTGAGCTCGAGGCGCGGCCAGCGCGCGAGCACCGCCGGCAGCGCGATCTGGCCCTCCAGCCGCGCCAGCGGAAAGCCAAGGCAGATGTGGGGACCGAAGCCGAAGGAGAGATGCGGCGGCCCGCTGCGCGCGAGGTCCACGCGGTCGGGATCGGCGTAGGCGCGCGGGTCGCGATTGGCGGCGCTCAGGAGGATGAACACGCGCTCGCCGGCCCGCAGGCGCTTGCCGTGCAGCTCGTGCTCGCGCTGCACGATGCGCACCTGCGCGTTGGTCGGGCCGTCGTAGCGCAGCAGCTCTTCCACCGCCGCAGGCGCAAGTGCTGCGTCGGCGCGCAGCTTGGCCAACTCGCCCGGAAACTGCAGCAGGGCGAGCAGGCCGTTGGCAATATGGTTGGTGGTGGTCTCGTGGCCCGCGAACAGCAGCAGGATGCAGCTCGCCACCAGCTCGTCCTC
>DASTHP010000118.1:0-2719 GCA_035718125.1 Burkholderiales bacterium
GGGTTGCCTGGTGGTCGAGGCGGCGCTCGCCTCGGGATCGCTCATCACCGCGCGCGCGGCGCTCGAGCAGGGGCGCGAGGTGTTCGCGCTTCCCGGGTCGATCCATTCGCCGCTTTCCAAGGGCACCCACGCGCTCATCAAACAGGGCGCCAAGCTGGTCGAGTCGGCCGAAGACGTGCTTTCCGAGCTGAACGCGTTCCGCCGCATCGCTTCGGCATCGACACGCGCACCGACTGCCGAGGCGGACGCGGCGGGCAACGTGCTGCCGCACATGGGCTTCGATCCCATCGACCTCGATTCGCTTTGCCTGCGCGCCGGACTGCCGGTCGAGCAGGTGTCGGCCGAATTGCTGCGGCTCGAGCTTGCCGGGCGCGTCGCCGCGCTGCCCGGCAGCCGTTACCAGCGCCTGAGCTGAACGTCAACCAGGAGAACAACAACATGTTCGACATCCTCGTCTACCTGTTCGAGAACTGCCGCCAGGCCGACCTGTCGCACGACCCCGACCGGGTGGCGAAGAAGCTCTCGGCGGCCGGCTTCGAGGATCACGACATCAGTGCGGCGCTCTCCTGGCTCGCCGGCGTGGTGCGCGCGCCGCAGCGCACGCTCGCGCCGCTGCCGGCGCAAAGCAACGCGTTCCGCGCCTTCGCCGCCAAGGAGCTCGCCAAGCTCGACGTCGAATGCAGGGGCTTCCTGCTCTACCTCGAGCACTCCGGCATCCTCAGCCCGACTACACGCGAGCACATCCTCGAGCGCGCGCTCGCGGCCGCCGGCGATGCGCTGTCGCTGGAACAGCTGAAGCTCATCGTGCTGATGGTGCTGTGGAATGAGCGCACGCCGGCGAGCCAGCTGATCGCCGAGGAACTGCTGTCGGCGCGCGGGGCGCGGCTGCCGAGCTGAGGCACGCGCGGCTGCCGCGCGCCCCGCAATCTGGCGCCGCGGTTGTAACGCCGCGTTCTTTGCGGGTATCCTCTGCGGCCTTTCGCGCCGCATGAGCAAGAAACTGATCATTGCCGAGAAGCCTTCCGTCGCCGCCGACATCGCGCGCGCGCTGGGCGGCTTCACGCGCAAGGGCGATTACTTCGAAAGCGACGACTACGTGCTGTCCTCCGCCGTGGGCCATCTGCTCGAGCTGGCGGTGCCGGAAGAGTTCGACGTGAAGCGCGGCAAGTGGTCGTTCGCGCACCTGCCCGTGATCCCGCCGCATTTCGCGCTCGCGCCGATCGAGCGCGGCGAGCAGCGGCTCAACCTCCTGTTGCGCCTGCTCAAGCGCAAGGACATCACCGGCCTGATCAACGCCTGCGACGCGGGCCGCGAAGGCGAACTCATCTTCCGCTACATCGTGCAGCATGCGCGCGTGAAGAAGCCGATCGAGCGATTGTGGCTGCAGTCGATGACGCCCACCGCGATCCGCGACGGCTTCGAGCAGCTGCGCGCCGACCGGGATCTGCTGCCGCTGGCCGATGCCGCCAAGTGCCGCTCGGAGGCCGACTGGCTGGTGGGCATCAACGGCACGCGCGCCATGACCGCCTTCAATTCCAAGGAAGGCGGCTTCTACCTGACGACGGTGGGCCGCGTGCAAACGCCGACGCTCACCATCCTGGTGGAACGCGAGGAGCGCATCCGCGAGTTCAAGCCGCGCGACTACTGGGAAGTGCATGCGCGCTTCGGCGCCAAGGCGGGCGAGTATGCGGGCCGCTGGTTCGATCCGCAGTTCAAGAAGGAGGAGGACGCGGAGCGCAAGGCCGAGCGCTTGTGGCAGGCCACCGACGCCGAGGCGATCGTCGCCGCCTGCCGCGGCAAGCCCGGCACGGTCAGCGAGGAAACCAAGCCCACCACGCAGGCCTCGCCGCTGCTCTTCGACCTGACGAGCCTGCAGCGCGAGGCGAACGGGCGCTTCGGCTTCTCCGCGCGCGGCACGCTGGCGCTGGCGCAAGCGCTCTACGAGCGCCACAAGGTGCTCACCTACCCGCGCACGGATTCACGCGCCCTGCCCGAGGATTACCTTGGCACGGTGAAGAAGACCATGGAAGTGCTGGCCGGAGACCGCGAGTACGCGCCGTTTGCCAAGTCGGTGCTGAAGAGCGGCTGGATCAAGCCCAACCGCCGCATCTTCGACAATTCCAAGATCTCGGATCACTTCGCCATCATCCCGACCACGCAGGCGCCCAAGAACCTGAACGAGGCCGAGCGCAAGCTGTACGACTTCGTGGTGCGGCGCTTCCTCGCGGTGTTCCATCCGTCGGCCGAGTTCCTGCAAACCACGCGCATTACGACGGTCGGCGAGCACCGCTTCAAGACCGAGGGCAAGGTGCTCCAGGTTCCCGGCTGGCTCGCGGTCTATGGGCGCGCCACGCAGGACGAAAGCGAGAACCTGCCGCCGATCAGCGCGGGCGAGAAGGTCGCCACGCGCGAGGTCGCAGCCACGGCACTCCAGACCAAGCCGCCGGCGCGGTACACCGAGGCCACGCTGCTCTCGGCGATGGAGGGCGCGGGCAAGCTGGTGGAGGACGACGAGCTGCGCGCCGCGATGCAGGCCAAGGGCCTGGGCACGCCGGCGACACGCGCGGCCATCATCGAAGGCCTGATCCGCGAGGAGTACGTGCACCGCAACGGCCGCGAGCTGGTGCCGACACCGAAGGCCTTCTCGCTGCTATTCGCGCTGCGGCACTTCGGCGTCACCGAGATCACCTCGCCGGAGCTCACCGGGGACTGGGAGTTC
>DASTHP010000119.1:0-28211 GCA_035718125.1 Burkholderiales bacterium
TTCGCTTTCCGCCCAAGTACGGCGAGCACACGCGGCCGGTGCTGCGCGAAGCAGGGTTCTCGGATGCGGAATGCAGTGCGCTCGCGACCGCGGGCGTCATTCCGCATTGAAACGCGGCGACGCGGGCCGCGCAGGGGAGGGTGGCGGCGCATGGCGCGACGCGCCGATCTGGTCGAGCGGCTTCCGGCCGTTCTTCCTCGCGGCGGCCGCCTATGGGCCGCTGCTCCTTGCGGCCTGGTACGGCGCGCGCCTCGGCTGGTGGAGGTTCCCGGCGGAGGGCGTGCCGTTGCCGCTCCTTCACGCGCACGAGCTGCTGTTCGGCTTCGCCGGGGCGCTGGTGTGCGGGGTGCTGCTCACCGCGCTGCCGAGCTGGTCCGGCGCCGCGGAACTGGAACGCGGACGGCTGGCGCTGCTGGCGGCGATCTGGCTGGCGGGCCGCGCGGCGGTGCACGGGCTGCCGTGGCTCGGCATGCCGGTCGGGGCCCTGGCCGACTGCCTGCTCTTCCCGGCACTCGCGCTGCTGCTCTACACCACGCTGCGCAGGGCGCGGCGGCGCCTGTTCTGGTGGACGTTGCCGCCGCTCGCCGCGTTCGCCTGGGCGAACGTCGCTTTCCACCTCGCGATCGGGCGCGGCGCCGAGGCGGACGCGCGCTGGGCGCTGCTGCTCGGCGTGCATGCGCTCGCATTTCTGTTCACGCTCTACGGCGGCTTGTTCATCCCGGCCTTCACGCGCCGCTGGCTGCACGCGCGCGGCGAGCGCGCGGCGGCGATCCTGATGCCGCTCGAGTACACCACGGCGGCATCGATGGTGATCCTCGCGTGGGCGGACCTTGCGGGCGCTTCTTGGGCTGCGGCGGCGGCGCTCGTTGCGGCCGCGGTGCACGCCTGGCGCTTTGCGCGCTGGCGCGGCTGGCGCACGACGAGCGAGCCGCTGCTATGGTGCATCCACCTCGGCTATGCATGGCTGATCGCGGCGCTCGTGCTGCGCGCCGTGTCGGAGCTGGTGCCCGCGGTGCCGCGCGAGGCCTGGATCCACGCCTTCACCATCGGCGCGTACGGCATGCTGAAAATCGGGCTGATGACGCGCGTCGCGCTGCGCCACACCGGCCGGCCGCTGCGCGCGTCACTGCCGATGCAGGTCGCGTTCCTCATGATGCTCGCCGCGGCGCTCCTGCGCCTCGCCTACTCGGTGCACGGCCTGGGCGAATGGGCGCTCGCCGCTTCGGCGCTGCTGTGGGCGGCGCCCTTCCTGCTGTACCTCGCCCTGCACGGGTCGATGCTGCTTGCGCCGAGCTTGCCCCGCAAATGAAGGGAATCCCATGATCCGTGCCATCCTCGCCCTCGTTCTCGCCGCGCTCTGCGCCGCCGCCTCGGCGCAGACTTTCCCGAGCAAGCCGCTGCGCATCCTGGTGCCGTTCCCGCCCGGCGGCGGCACCGACGTCGCGGCGCGCGCCCTGGGCGAGCACCTGGCGCGCGAGCTGGGCCAGCCGGTGGTGGTGGACAACCGCCCCGGGGGCAACTCGGTGATCGCGACCGAGCTCGCGGCGCGCGCGGAGCCGGACGGCCACACGCTACTGCTCACCACGGACTTCCACTCGATCAACGCCGCCTTCGGCATCGCGCTGCCCTACGATTCGCTCAAGGACTTCGCCTTCGTCGCGCGTGTGTCCACGTCGCCGCTGATGCTGGTCACGCACCCCGGCGCGGGCGTGAAGACGCTGGCGGAAGCGGTCGCCGCCGCGCGCGCCGATCCGGGCAAGCACGCCTTCGCGTCGCTCGGCACTTCCAGTCCGCATTACCTCGGCTTCGAGTGGTTCAAGCGCATGGCGAAGCTCGACATGATCGACGTGCCGTACAAAGGCGGCGGGCCAGCGCTCGCTGCGGTGATGGGCGGGCAGGTCGGCTACTCGTTCGTCGTGGCGGCGAACGGCATCCGGCAGGCCAGGGCGGGCAAGCTCGTCGCGCTCGCCGTCACCGGCCCTGCGCGCGCCAGCGTCGCGCCGGAGGTGCCGACCTTCGCGGAGTCAGGCTATCCGGATTTCGTCCTGCTCAACTGGTACGGCCTGCTCGCCCCCGCGGGCACACCGCGCGCCGCGGTGCAGCGGCTCAACGCCTCGATCGTGGCGGGCCTCAAGGGCGCCGAGGTGCCGGCGCGGCTCGCCGGCGTGGGAGTGGATGCCGCGCCGAGCACGCCCGAGGAGCTGGAGGCCTGGGTGAAGGCCGACATCGCGCGCTACCGGCGCATCATCGAGCTGACGGGTGCGAAGCCCGAGGGGCGCTGAGGCGCGGGCATGAACCAGGCCTCGGGCTGGGCCGAGCGCATCGCGGCGCGCGATCGGGGCGCGATCGCGCGCGCCATTTCGGCGATCGAAAACCAGACGGCGGACGCGGCCGCGGTGCGCGCGGCGATCGCCGGGCGCACGGGGCATGCCTGCGTGCTCGGCGTCACGGGCCCGCCGGGAGTTGGCAAGTCCACGCTGGTCAACGCGCTCATCGGCGAGCTGCTGCGGGGCGGGAGGAGCGTGGCGGTCGTGGCGGTGGACCCCTCGAGCCCCGTTTCCGGTGGCGCCGTGCTCGGCGACCGCGTGCGCATGACCGAGCATCAGCAGGATGAGCGCGTCTTCATCCGCTCGCTCGCCGCGCGCGGGCACCTCGGGGGCCTCGCGCGCGCGGCGCGCGCGGCGATCGGCGTGCTCGATGCGGCGCGCTTCGACACCGTAATCGTGGAGACCGTCGGCGCGGGCCAGTCGGAAGTGGAGATCGCCGCGGTGGCGGGCACGCGGCTGGTCGTGTGCCCGCCGGACATGGGCGACGAGGTGCAGGCGATCAAGGCGGGCATCCTAGAGATCGCCGACATTCTCGTGGTGAACAAGGCAGACCGACCACAGGCCGCGCGCGCGGAAGAGGAGCTGCGCGCCATGCTGGCGATCCGCAAGCGCACCGAATGGGTGCCGCCGATCGTGCGCACGGTGGCGACCACAGGGGAGGGCGTGCGCGAGCTGCTGGAGCAGGTCGAGCGCCACCGCGCCTGGCGCGGCGGGCGCGCGGCGGCGG
Source organism: Burkholderiales bacterium (assembly GCA_035718125.1). Classification (GTDB taxonomy): domain Bacteria; phylum Pseudomonadota; class Gammaproteobacteria; order Burkholderiales; family SG8-39; genus JAABQT01. The sequence continues at coordinate 3,055 of DASTHP010000119.1, forward strand.
CGGCGCCGGTGCTCGAGTACCGGGTGCGCAGGAAGACCGCGCGCATCCACGATCCACGCCGGAATTTCGATCTCACCGAAATCGAGAGCGAGGTGCGCGAGGATCCCCTCACCGGCGAGACGGCGCGCATCTGCCACTTCGCCTTTCCCAAGCGCGAGGTGCCAGACCTTGCGCCTCTCGCCGAGGCGACGCGCGCGAGCTGCCCGTTCTGCCCCGAGAGGATCGCGACCATCACGCCGCGCTACCCGGAGGCGCTGGTCCCGGGCGGCCGCATGGCGCGCGGCGAAGCGCTGCTCGTGCCCAACCTGTTTCCCTACGACGACGTGTCGGCGATCGTGGTGATGCAGCGCGCGCATTTCACGCCGATGCACGCCCTCGACGCGGCGCTGATCGCGGATTCGCTGAAGCTCGCGCGCGACTTCATCGCGCGTGCCGCGGCGGACATGGCGGGACGCGAGGCTTTCGGCATCGTCACGTGGAACTACATGCCGCCGGCAGGCGCTTCGCAGGTGCATCCCCACATGCAGGTGGTGGTCACCGACACGCCTGGCAACGCGCTGCGGCGCGAGCACGAGGCGGAAACGCGCTACCTCGAGCGCCACGGCGTGCCTTGGCCGCGCGTGCTGCTCGACGCCGAGCGCGCCGCTGGCGAGCGCCTCATCCTCGAGCAGGGCCGCGTCACCTGGTGGGCACCGTTCTGCCCGGTCGGCATGTTGGGAGACGCACAGGCGTTCGTCGCGGAACGCGCTACGCTCGGCGAGTGCAGCGACCTGGAGATCGAGGTCTTCGCGCAGACGCTCGCACGTCTCGCCGCGGCCTACGCGAGGCTCGGGCAGTGGAGCTTCAACCTGACGCTCTTCCCGGATGCCGAGGGCGAGCGCTCCGGCCGGCATTGGCTGGGCGCGCGCTTCCTGCCGCGCTTCTACCTGCACCCGCAACTGCATAATTCGGACGTGGCCTACCTGCAGCTGCTGCTCGGCGAGAAGTTCGGCATGGTGCGCCCGGAAGCGCACGCCGCCGCGCTGCGCGAGGCGCTCGCGGCCGGCTGATGGCGCCGGAGACGCCCCGCATGCCGCAGGCGACGCCGGCGCCGCAGATGCCCGAGCGCCGCTTTCCGACGGTCGTGCACATGCTCGCCGAGGCGGCGCGCGCCGCGCCGCAGGCCGAGGCGCTCGTCTGCGGCGGGCGGCGCCTGCGCTACGGCGAGTACCTGTCCTGCACTGCGGGCTTTGCACGCGAGTTGGAGTCGCTCGGGGCGCGCGGCGGGCGCGTCGCCACACTGCTCGGCAACTCGATCGAAGCCTGCGTGGCGGCGTTCGGGGTGTTGGCCGCGGGCGCGCAGCATGTCCCGCTCAATCCGCTGTATACGCCGCGCGAGCTCGATCTCCTGCTGCGCGACGCGACGCCGCGCGTGCTCGTCGTGGACGCGGCGCTGCAGCCGACGGTGGCGCCGCTCGCGCGGACCGCAGGCGTGCCGCATGTCCTCGCGGTCGGTGCGGGGAGCCGGCTGCTCGATGCCTGGAGCGGGGACGGACTCGCGCCGAAGCACCTTCCCGCGCCGGAAGACCTCGCGCTGCTGCAATACACCGGCGGCACCACGGGCCGCCCGAAGGGCGTGGATCTCGCGCACGCGGCGATCGCGACCAACGTGGCGCAGCGCGAAGGGCTGCTGCCCACGCGTGCCGGCGAACGGATTCTCTGCATGATGCCGGTGTCGCATTCCTATGGCATGGCGATGGGCCTGTTCCTCGCCGCCTGGTGCGGCGGGGCGCTCGTGCTGCTGCCGCGCTACACGCCGGAGGAGGTGCTTGAGGCGGTGCAGGCGGAGCGCATCACCGTATTCCCGGGGAGCCCCACGGTATTCACGGGGCTCCTCGCGCACCCGCGGTTCGCCGGGACGGACTGGCGCTCGGTGCATACCTGCTATTCGGGCGCCGCGGCGCTCCCTGAGCAGACGCTCAAGCGCTGGCGCGAGGCGGTCGGCGCGCCGGTGTACGAGGGCTACGGCCAGACCGAGGCGGGGCCCGTGCTCTCGTTCAACCCGGTGCGCGGCGCGGTGAAGCCCGGCTCGGTGGGCGTGCCGGTGCCGGGCACCGACATCGAGATCGTGGACGTCGAGACCGGCACGCGCGTGCTGCCCGCGGGCGAGCGCGGCGAGATCCGTGCGCGCGGGCCGCAGCTCATGCGCGGCTACCGCAACCTGGCGCAGGAGACCGCGCAGGCGTTGCGCGGCGGCTGGCTCTACACGGGCGACATCGGCGAATTCGATGCCGAGGGCTACCTTTACATCCGTGACCGCAAGAAGGACATGCTGATCGTGGGCGGCTACAACGTCTATCCGCGCGAGCTGGAGGATGTGCTGGTGATGCATCCCGCGGTGCTCGAGGCCGCGGTGGTCGGCGTGCAGGACGCATACCGCGGCGAGCTGCCGGTCGCCTACGTCGCTTTGCGTCCCGGCGAGCGGGCCGACGGCGACGAGCTGCTCGCGCATTGCCGCGCGAATCTCGCACGCTACAAGGTGCCGGCGCGCATCCGCATCGTGGAGGCGCTGCCCAAGACCTCGGTCTCGAAGACCGACAAGAAGACGCTGCGCGAATGGGCGGCGGAGAAGGCCGCGTGACGGCGGACCACAGCGGACGCGGCGGAAATCGCAAGCACGCCGGCATTCGCAGGCGCGCCGGGAAGCGCACGGAGGCGCCACGCTATCTGCAGTTGCGCGCCGACACGCTGATGGGAATGTTCCGTTACTTGCCTGCGCCCGCGCGCGCCCGGGCGCTTGCCGCGCTTGCGCGCTCGACTGCAGAGGCGGGCGGCGACTCCGCGCGGCGCTACGCTGCGGCCGGCGCGAAGGACGCTGCAGCACTGCTCGCGAAAATCGAGAAGACGGCGGCCGAGCTCGGCTGGGGCGAGTGGCGGTTCGGCAAGCGCACCGCCGCGCGCCTCGCGCTCGAGGTGCGCGACAGCCCGTTCGCTGCCGGCTACGGCGCCGCGGACACGGAGGTATGCGCGCCGATCGCCGGCATGCTGCAGGCGGTCGCCGGCATGGTGCTCGGCGCGCCCTGCGAAGCGCGCGAAACCGGCTGCTGCGCGCGCGGCGCCAAACGTTGCCGGTTCGTAGCCATCCTGGGGAAGCAACCATGACGCGAAAGCCGTTCCGCAGCCTGCTGGAGGCCGAAGGGCCGCTCATCCTGCCCGGGGCGCACGACGCGCTCGCGGCCCGGCTCATCCAGCGCGCGGGATTCCCCGGCTTCTTCATCGGCGGCTTCGGCGCGGTGGGCGCGCGCTTCGGGGTGCCCGACATCGGCCTGAAGAGCTTGGGCGACCTTGCGCAGGCGGTGGGCGACATCATGGCCGCGAGCGACCTGCCGGTGCTGGTGGACGCCGACGACGGCTACGGCGACGTCAAGAACGTGGTGCAGACTGTGCACACCTATGAGCGCATGGGCGTGGGGGCGCTGTTCCTCGAGGACCAGCGCTGGCCCAAGCGCTGCGGGCACCTCGAAGGCAAGAGCGTGGTGCCGGTCGAGGCGCACGAGGCCAAGATCCGCGCCGCGGCGCAGGAGCGGATGAACCCGGAGACGTTCCTCATCGCGCGCACCGACGCGCGCGCGGTGACGGGGCTGGACGACGCCATGCGGCGCGCCGAGCGCTACCTGAAGGCGGGCGCCGATTGCATCTTCATCGAGGCGCTGCGCACGGTGGAGGAGCTCGAGCGCGTCGGCAAGGCCTTCGACCTGCAGGTGGCGAACCCGCTCGCCGGCGGCGTCTCGCCGATCCTGCGGCCGGAGGAGTACTTTCGCCTCGGCTTCAAGATCCTGCCCTACGGCATCGACCTCATCCTGCGCGTCACGCGCGCCATGCAGCTTGCGCTGGAGGACATGCGCTCGGGGAAATTCGCGCTGATGGGCACCGGCGCGACGCTGCAGGAGTACCTGCAGGTGGTCGGGTTCGAGGACTGGACGCGGATCGAGTCGGCCTACCGCGCCATCGAGCGCGACCCGAGGTAGGTCTCGATCACGCGCGGGTGGCCGGCGAGCTCGGCGGCGGCGCCCTCCAGCACGATGTCGCCGGTCTCCAGCACGTAGCCGTAGTCGGCGACATGCAGGGCGGCACGCGCGTTCTGCTCCACCAGCAGCATCGAGACGCCGGTGCGCTTCAGGCCGGCGATGATCTGGTAGATCTCGCGCACCACGATCGGCGCGAGGCCCAGGCTCGGCTCGTCGAGCAGCAGCAGGCGCGGCTTGGCCATCAGCGCGCGGCCGAGCGCGAGCATCTGGCGCTCGCCCCCCGAGAGCGTCCCCGCGAGCTGGTGCGCGCGCTCCCGCAGGCGCGGGAAGCGCCCGTACACCTCCTCCATGTCCGCGTGGATGGCGCGTGCGCCCGCGCCGCGGCGATGGAAGGCGCCCAGGCGCAGGTTGTCCTCGACCGACAGCTCGGCGAACAGCTCGCGGCGCTCGGGCACCAGGCACATGCCGCGCGCGACGCGTTCCTCGGTGGACACGCCGTCGAGCGCCTTGCCGCCGTACTGCAGCGTGCCGCGCGAGCCCAGCAGCCCCATGATCGCGCCGAGCAAGGTCGTCTTGCCGGCGCCGTTCGGGCCGATCACGGTGACGATCGCGCCTTCCGCCACGCGCAGGCTCGCGCGGTGCAGCGCCTCGACCTTGCCGTAGGCCACCGAGAACTCGCGAATCTCCAGTGCCGAAGTCATTCAATGCCGCCCAGGTAAGCTTCGATCACCACCGGGTTGTTCTGGATCTCGGCGGGCAGTCCCCCGGCGATCTTCTCGCCGAAGTCCATCACCACCAGGCGGTCCACCAGGCCCATCACGAAGTCCATGTCGTGTTCGACAAGGAGGATGCTCATGCCCTCGGCGCGCAGCCGGCGCAGCAGCTCGGCGAGAGCCTGCTTTTCCTGGAAGCGCAGCCCGGCGGCCGGCTCATCGAGGAGCAGCAGTACGGGATCGGCGGCGAGCGCGCGCGCGATCTCGACCAGGCGCTGCTGCCCGAGGGGCAGGCTCGCGGCCGGCTCGGCGAACTGCGCGCCGAGGCCGACGCGCTCGAGCTGGCGCGCGGCCTCGTGCAGCAGCCGGCGCTCCTCCTCGCGCTCCAGCCGCAGCATCGCCGCGACCGTTCCCTTGCTGCCGCGCAGGTAGGCGCCGATGGCGACGTTCTCCAGCACCGGCATGGTTCCCACGAGGTTCACGTGCTGGAAGGTGCGCGCGACGCCGCGGCGCGCGATCGCGCGCGCGGGCAGGGCGTCGATGCGCTCGCCGCGGAAGCGGATCTCGCCGCCGTCGGCCGGCAGCACACCCGTGATCAGGTTGAACATGGTGCTCTTGCCGGCGCCGTTCGGGCCGATCAGGCCGAGGATCTCGCCGCTCTTCATCTCGAAGGACAGGCCGTTCACCGCCGCCAGGCCGCCGAAATTCTTCTGTGCCGAGGTGACCGCGAGCAGCGGCTCGCCGGCCGCCGGCCGCGCGCGCCGCTCGAGCGCCGGCGCCTCGACGGGCGCCGCAAGCGCGCCGCCACGCTTGCCCAGGCGCGCGAACCACGGCATCAGGCCGTCGCGCGCGCGATGCAGCAGCGGCAGCATCAGCAGCCCGAACACGATCACCTCGTAGTTGCCGCTCTGCGCGAAGAACTTGGGCAGGATGTCCTTCAGCCATTCCTTGAGCAGCGTGAGCAACGACGCGCCCACCACCGCGCCCCATACCTGGCTCGCGCCGCCCACCACCGCCATGAACAGGTACTCGATGCCGATGTTGACGTTGAAGGCGCCGGGGCTGACGAAGCGCAGGAAGTGCGCGTACAGCCAGCCCGAGAGCGCGGCGAGCAGCGCCGCGTACACGAAGACGACGAGCTTGAGCTGCGCGGTGTCGATGCCGAAGCTCTCGGCCATGGTGGCGCGAAAGCGCAGCGCGCGCACCGCGCGCCCGGCGCGCGAGTCGAGGAGGTTCCTCGCCGCGAGCAGCGCGGCGAAGGCGGCGAGCCAGATGAGCGCGTAGGAGCCGCGCCCGCTGTCGATGGTCCAGCCGAACACGCTGAGCGGCGGAATGCCCTGCAGGCCGTTGTACCGGCCGAGGATCTCGAGGTTGCCGAAGATGAAATACGCGCTGATTCCCCAGGCGATGGTGCTCAAGGGCAGGTAGTGGCCCGAGAGCCGCACGGTGATCAGGCCGATGCCGAGCGCGATCACGCCGGTGAGCGCGAGCCCGGCGACGAGGCCGACCCAGGGCGAGCCGCTGTAGGCGACGGTGAGCACGCCCGTCGCATAGGCGCCGATGCCGACGAAGGCCTGCTGGCCGAAGGACATCAGGCCCGCCACCCCGGTGAGCAGCACCAGGCCGAGCGTCACCAGCGTGGCCAGGCCGATGTAGTTCATCAGCGTGACGTAGAACTCGCTCAGCACGAAAGGCGCGGCGGCGAGGAACGCCACGAACAGGCCGAGCGCCGCGCGCGCCGGCATCAGTGCTCCTCCTCCTCCTCGACGTGGCGCGAGCGCAGCGACAGCCACACCAGCATCGGGATGATGAGCGTGAAGACGATCACTTCCTTGTAGGCGCTCGCCCAGAACGAGGAGTAGGACTCGAGCAGCCCGACGACGAGCGAGCCGAGGGCGGCGAGGGGATAGCTGCCCATGCCGCCGAGGAGGGCCCCGACGAAGCCCTTCAAGCCGATGAGGAAGCCGGTGTCGTAGTACAGCGTGGTGATCGGGCCGATGAGGATCCCCGAGATCGCGCCGATGAACGCGGCGAGCAGGAAGCTCAGGTGCCCGGTGAGCACCGTCGGGATGCCCACCAGGCGCGCGCCGACGCGGTTCATCGCCGTGGCGCGCAGCGCCTTGCCGTAGATCGTGCGCTCGAACAGCAGCCACAGCAGGAGGATCAGCAGCGCGCTCGCCACCACCACCCAGATGCTCTGCGCGCTCACCTCGACCACGCCGAGCTTGAACTTCGCCTCGGTGAAGGCGCGCGTGCGCAGCCCCTCGCCGCCGAAGAACACCAGCGACAGCCCGGTCAGCACGTAGTGCACCGCCATCGAGACGATGAACAGCACCAGCACCGAGGCGTTGGCGAGCGGCTGGTAGGCGATGCGGTACAGGATCGGCCCGAGCGGCACCACCATCGCCAGCACCAGCAGTACCTGCAGCCACTGGTCGAGCTTGCGCGGCGCCGCCCAGGCGACCAGCGCCGCCACCGCGAGCGGCAGCACGACGTACAGCGCGGCGATGCGCGGCAGGCGGCGCCAGGCGTGCTCGCGCAGCACGCCGTAGCCCTCCATCGCCGCCGCGGCGAGTCCGCCGATCGCGAGGATCCAGATGGTGCCGGGCACGCGGCCCGATTCGATCAGCGCGAGCGACAGGGCGGCGAAAGTGATGAACTCGCCCTGCGGGACGAAGATGACGCGCGTCACCGCGAAGACGAGCAGCAGCGCGAGCGCGAGCAGCGCGTAGATGGCGCCGTTGGTCAGCCCGTCCTGCGCCAGCCAGAGGAAGATGTCGCCAGTCATGGGCAAAAAACAAAGGGACGGTCGCCCGTCCCTTTGCGCATGGCCTGCGGTTCAGCGAGCCCGCCGGCTCACTTCATCAGGCGCCAGGTGCCGCCTTCGACGCGCACCAGCACGCGCGCGCGCTCGTCCAGGCCGTTGTGGTTGGCCGCCGTGGGCGAGTACACGCCGTGCGTGCCGACCACGTTCTTCACGTTTTCGAGCGCGTCGCGCAGCGCGGCGCGGAACGCGGGCGTGCCGGGCTTCGCCTTCTTGACCGCCTCGGGAATCGCCGCGCCGAGCAGCATCACCGCGTCGTTGGTGTAGCCGGCGAAGGCATTGCGGCTGCCGGCGCCGAACTGCGCCTCGTAGCGCTTGGTGAAGTCCAGCGACACCGCCTTGGTCGGGAAGCTGGCGGGCAGCTCCTCGGGCACGATCAGCGGGCCGGTGGGGGCGATGGCGCCCTCGACGTTCTTGCCGCCCACCCGGATGAACTCGGCGTTCACGGTGCCGTGGTTGTGGTAGATGCGGCCCTTGTAGCCGCGCTCGACGAGCGCCAGGTGCGGCAGCGCGCCGCCGGTGCCCGAGCCGCCGACCACCACCGCGTCCGGATTGGCCGCCATGATCTTCAGGATCTGGCCGGTGACGCTGGTGTCGGCGCGCGCGTAGCGCTCGTTGGTCACCACCTTGTAGCCGTGCGCCGCGGCGTGGAATTCGGTCGCCCGGAACATCAGGTCGCCCCAGCCGTCCGAGAAGCCGATGAAGCCGACGGTCTTCACGCCGTTCTTCTTCATGTGCTCGGCGACCGCGCTCATCATCAGCTCGGTGGGCTGCGGCACCGAGAAGGTCCACTTGTAGACGTCGGGCTTGACCGCGATCGGCGTCAGGCACAGGTAGGGCGTCTGCGTCTCGGAGGCGACCTGCGCGATCTGCATCGAGGAGGGCACGCCGTTGGAGCCCATCACCACGTCCACCTTGTCCTCGGTGATCAGCTTTCTCGCGTTCTTGCCGGCGTTGGTCGCGTCCGAGCCGTCCTCCAGGATGATGTACTTCACCGGCTGGCCGCCGAGGGTCTTCGGCATCAGCTGGAACGCGTTCTTGTAATGGATGCCGAGCGAGGCGCCCGGGCCGGTGGCGCCGAGCGTGACGCCTACGGTGATGTCGGCTTGCGCGGCGCCGGTGCCGAGCGCCGATGCGGCGAGCAGCGCGATGGCGAGTTTCTGCTTCATGGTTTCCTCCTTGGCGGACGATGCCCGTTTGTATTATCCGTTTGGCCAGTGACTGTCAACGGGCCGCATCAAGATCAACGAACTATCGCGCTCGGCCCTTGAGCGCGGCGCCTGCCTGGGGCGCGAGCCCGAGGTGGCGCAGCAGCGCGAGCTGGCGCCCGAGCACCTCCTTGCGGTAGGCCACGGCGTCCACCGCGCCCCAGTCGAAGAAGCCCTTGCCGTCGCGCAGGCCCCGGCGGCCCTCGTGCATGTAGCGGTTGACGATCTCCGGCGGCGCGAAGCGCGGCTCCCCGAGCGCCTCGGCGAGGTAGTGGCTGGCGTAGTACAGGATGTCGAGGCCGCCGAAGTCGATGAACTCCACGACGCCCATGCTGGCGTAGCGCGGACCGAAGCCGTAGCGCACCGCGCGGTCCACGTCCTCGGCGCTGGCGATGCCCTGCTCGACCATGCGCGCCGCCTCGTTCATCACCAGCGCCTGCAGGCGCGGCACGATGAAGCCGGGCGCCGCCTTGCATACCACCGGCTTCTTGCCGATCGCCTCAAGGATCTCCTTGAGCTGCGCCGTGACGGCCGCATCGGTGCCCGCGTGCGGCGAGAGCTCGACGAGCGGGATCAGGTAGGCCGGGTTGAGCCAGTGGCAGTTGAGGAAGCGCTCGGGGCGCTGCACGAGCGCGGCGAGCTCGGTGGAGAGCATCGTCGAAGTGGTGGAGGCGACGATCGCGTCCGCGCGCAGGTGCGGCGCGGCGAAGGCGAAGGCCGCGCGCTTCGCCTCCAGCACCTCGGGCACGCCTTCGAACAGCACGTCGATTCCGCCGAGCGCCGCCGCCGCGTCCGCGCGCGGCACGAAGCGCACGCGCGCCAGCATCGCCTCGATCTCGCGCGCGTCGAACGCGCCAGCCTCGGCGAGCGCGGCGAGGCTGCCGCGGATCTCGGCGAAGGCCTGCGTGCGCAGCGCTTCGGTCTCGGCCGCGCTGCGCGCCTTCACGTCCACCAGCACCACCTCGTGGCCGGCGAAGGCGAAGGCGTGTGCGATGCCGCGCCCCATGCGGCCTGCGCCGAGCGAGCCGATGACCGCGAGGCCGCTCATGCCGGCAGGCCGTCCTGCAGCAGGCGGTGCATCGCCTGGCGCTCGAGTCGCGCGAGGCCGAGCGCCTCGAGCGTGCGCGGCGAGGCGGCGAGCAGGTCTTCACCGAGTGCTGCGGAAGCGAGCGCGAGCAGGCTCGAGGCGACGGGCGCGGCCGCGCCCGCCCAGCGCGCGACCGAGACGAGGAAGGCAAGCCCGTAGGCCACGTCCTCGCGCATGTAGCGGTGCGTGCGCAACTCGATCTTCTCGCGCCAGTCGCCCGATTCGGTGAGCCGGTCGTGCGCATCGCCGTACATCCACTTGTCGGTGGTGTAGTGATCGCGCAAGGGGTAGTGGTAGGGGGCATAGCCGAGCGCCTCGCGCACGCCGATACGCTCCGCGTCGAGCGCGTCGGTGACGCGCCGGATCGAGGGTTGCGTGCCCTCCTTGTGGATGTCCCAGCGCTCGAAATGCTCGAGCGGTCCCGCGTTCATCAGGATCAGCGGCGGGTGGATGATCGGCCCCGCGTTCATGAGCGCCGCCGAGAGCGCATCCTCGATGGGGTGCACCACGGGATAGGCGCGCGCGATGACGGCGAGCGCCTCCCACGTGCGCTTGGCTGGAAACACGCCCAGCGGCAGGCGCTTGGCGCGGATGGTGATCGCGATTTCGTCCGGCGCGCGCTTGCGCGCGAGGTAGGGCAGGGTGCCGGTCTCCGCGAACATCACCTCGGGCGGCGCGCCGGCCGCGCGTGCGATGGCCGCCATGGCGTAGCTGCCGAAGGTCCCCGGCGGGCAGAACACCACCTGGCCGCGCTCGAGGTGCGGCGCCATGGCGCGCGCGAGATCCGCCTGCGCAGTGGCCGGTGCCGGCGCGAGCACCAGCTCCGCGCCGCGCAGCGCGGCGCCGATCTCCTGCGTCGCGAGCGCAAGGCGCACGTCGCGCACGCCCTTCGAGTCCCGCAATCGGATGGCGCCGCTTTGCAGCACCGGCGCGAAAGCCGCGGCATCGCGCCGCCACAAGCGCACCTCGTGTCCCTGCTCGGCGAGGTCGGCGGCGGCGGCGTAGCTGCCATGCCCCCCGCCGAGCACGGCGATGCGCATCAGGCCAATTGCTCCAAAGGCAGGGCCGTGGTTTCCTTGACGCGCTCGAGCACGAAGTTGCTGCGGATGTCGATCACGCCCGGCTGCTTGAGGAGCTTTTCCATGATGAAGCGCGAATAGTGCTCGAGGTCCTCGACCTGCACGCGCATCAGGTAATCCATGTCGCCGGTCATCGAGTAGCTGGCGATCACCTCGGGCCAGCTCTGCACCGCGCGCGTGAACTGGTCCACCGGCATCTTGCCGCGCTTCTCCAGCTTGACGCTGACGTAGGCGAGCAGGCCCAGGCCTACTTGCAGCGGATCGAGCAGCGCCGCGTAGCCGCGGATGACGCCTTTCTTTTCCAGCGCGCGCACGCGCCGCAGGCAGGGCGAAGGCGAGAGCGCGACGCGCTCGGCGAGATCCTGGTTGCTCAGGCGGCCGTCGGCCTGCAGCTGCTCCAGGATGCGGCGGTCGGTACGATCGAGGACGGTTTTTGGCATTGGATTGCTCAATAGTGGCTTTTCCGGGCCACGAAAGCAAGCTTATTGCGACGTTGCGGGCATACAGTGGCGGCAACGAGGGAGGGTCGGCAGCCATGAGCGCGGTTCCGCAGGCGGTCGCTGGCAAGCGCAAGGCGCGCGAATTCCTGTCGGGCAACCAGGCCGTGGCGCGCGGCGCCTGGGAGGCCGGCGTCGAGGTCGCCGCCGCCTATCCGGGCACGCCCTCCACCGAGATCCTGCAGGCGCTCGCCGAGCTGCCCGGCGTCTACGCCGAGTGGTCCACGAACGAGAAGGTGGCGCTGGAAGTCGCGCTCGGCGCCTCGATGACCGGGCGCCGCGCGCTCACCGCGATGAAGCACGTGGGCCTCAACGTCGCGGCCGACTCGCTCATGACGATGGGGCTGGTCGGCGTCAAGGCGGGCCTGGTGATCGCGGTGTCGGACGACATCGGCTTTTCCTCCTCGCAGAACGAGCAGGACTCGCGCTTCTGGGGCCGCTTCGTGCACCTGCCGGTGCTCGAGCCCGCCGATGCCGCAGAGGCGTATGCGATGACGCGCGACGCGTTCGTGCTTTCGGAGCGGCACCAGGTGCCGGTGCTGCTGCGCCTGACCACGCGCGTCTCGCACGTCAAGCGCACGCTGGTGCTCACCGGCGAGCGGCAGGCGCCGGTTGCCTCGAGCCACGGCTACGCGCGCGACGTGAAGCGCTGGATCATCACGCCGAACCACGTGGGCCAGCGCATCCGGCTGCGCGCGCAACGCGACGCCGCGCTGGCCGGCGAGACGGACTCTTCCCCGTGGAACGTGCTCGAGCCCGGCTCGGATGCGCGCGTCGGCTTCGTCGTCTCGGGCCCGGCGTACCACGCCGTGCGCGAGGCGTTTCCGCGCGCTCCGGTGCTCAAGCTCGGCTTCTCGCACCCGCTGCCGGTGGCGCTCGCCCGCCGCTTCGCCTCGATCGCCGAGCGCATCGTGGTGGTGGAGGAAAGCGAGCCGATCACAGAGGGCGAGCTCAAGGCGGCCGGTCTCGAAGTCCACGGCAAGGACCTGCTGCCCACGCAGGGCGAGATGACGGCCCCGGTACTCGAACGCGCGGTGGCGCGCCTCCTGGACCCCACGCCGGCCGGCGCTGTGCAGGAAGCGACCAAGCCGCAAGCGGTGTTTCCGCGGCCACCCACGCTGTGCGCGGGCTGCCCCTACATGGGCGTGTATTTCTGGCTCGGGCAATTGAAGGACGCGGTCATCTGCGGGGACATCGGCTGCTACACGCTGGGCTGCGGCGAGCCGTGGAACGCGATGGACAGCATCATCTCGATGGGCGCCTCGCTCGGCGTCGCGCACGGGATGGCCAAGGCGTTCGAGGGCGATCCGCAGGCGAAGCCCATCCTCGCGGTGATCGGCGACTCGACCTTCCTGCATACCGGCATGCCGGCGCTCGCCAACATCGCCTACCAGGGCGGCAACGTGACCGTGCTGCTGCTGGACAACCGCGCGACCGCCATGACGGGCGGCCAGGACAATCCCGGCACCGGCCATCGCCTGGACGGCTCGGAAGTGCCGCCTCTGGACTTCGCGAAGCTCGTGGAGGCGTTGGGCGTGCGGCCGGAGCGCATCCGTGTGACGGATCCCTACGAGCTGCCCGTCTTCTTCAGGGTGCTGCGCGAGGAAATGAAGGTGCCGCAGCCCTCGGTGATCATCGCCAACCGGCCGTGCGTCCTGTCGCGCGACTTCGAGCGCCGGCGGCCGCTCGCGGTGCGCGACGAGCAGTGCAACGGCTGCGCGCGCTGCCTCGACGTGGGCTGCCCGGCGATCACGGTGCGGCGTCGCGAGCGCGAGGTGCGCGCGAGCGGCAAGGTCGTGGATCTCGCCTGGGTGAAGATCGAGCGCGCGTTGTGCACCGGCTGCGACCTGTGCGCCAAGGCCTGCGCGCGCGGCGCCATCGTACCGGCATGAGTACGGACGTTCTGATCGTCGGCATTGGCGGGCAGGGCGTGATGACCGCGGCCGAGGTGATCGCGCGCGCCGCGCTCGAGGCGGGCTACGAGGCGAGCAAGACCGAGGTCACGGGCATGTCGCAGCGCGGTGGCGTGGTGTGCTCGCAGGTGCGCATCGGCGAGCGCGTGCAGGCGAGCGAGATCCGCCCGGGCTCGGCGCAGCTGCTGATCGCCTTCGAGGCGGCGGAGGGGCTGCGCTGGGGCCACTTCCTCGTGCCGGAGGGCTGTGCGCTGCTCGACTCGTGGCGCGCGGTGCCGCCGGTGGTCTCCTCCGGCGCGCACGAGTATCCGGCGGACCCGGCGGGTGCGCTGCGCGCGGCAGGCGTCGAAGTACGCGAGATCGAGGCGCGCGGCACGGCCGAACGCCTGGGCGACGTGCGGCTCGCCAACAGCGTGATGCTCGGTGCCGCCGCAGCGCGGCTGCCCTTTGCCGAGGAGGTGCTGCGCGCGCAGGTGCTGCAGCGCTTCGCGGAAGCCAGCCTCGCGGCGAGCAACGCCGCGGCCTTCGACGCCGGACGCAGCCTCAGTCGATAAACAGGTTCAGCGCGCCGTCCAGGCCGGCGAAGTCGAGCGCATGGGTGGCGTGCTCGCGCACCACGGGTTTGGCGCGGTAGGCGATCGAGGTGCCGGCCGCAGCCATCATCGGGATGTCGTTAGCGCCGTCGCCGATGGCGAGCACCTGCTCGCGGCGCGCGCCGAGCCGCTCGCGCTCCTCGGCAAGGCGCGCCGCCTTCGCGCGGCCGTCCACGATCGCGCCGAGCACGCGCCCGGTCAGGCGCCCGTCCACGATCTCGAGCACGTTGGACAGCACCGCGTCGATGCCGAGCCGCTGCTGCAGCCAGGCGGTGAAGAAATTGAAGCCGCCCGACACCAGCAGCGTGCGGATGCCGCGCGCGCGGCAGGCGCGCACCAGCGCCTCGGCGCCGGGCGACAGGTGCATGCGCTCCTCGCAGATGTGCTCGAGCGCATCCTCCTCCAGGCCGGCGAGCAGCGCCACGCGCCGGCGCAGCGACTCGGCGTAGTCGAGCTCGCCGCGCATCGCCTGCGCCGTCACGGCGGCGATCTTCTGCTTGATACCGAGCAGGTCGCCCATCTCGTCGATGCTTTCGATGGTGACGAGCGTCGAATCCATGTCCATCGCCACCAGGCGCAGTTCGGCGAGCCGGCGCTCGTCCGGCACCCACGCGTGGTCGAGCCCGCGCTGCGCGCACCAGGGCTCGACCTGCGGCGCCTGCGCCACGCGCGTCAGGCGCCAGGCGTGCGCGCCGAGCGTGACGACGTGGTTCGCGCCGGTAAGGGCGACCAGCTCGCTCAGCGCGTCATTGGTGAGCGCGCTACCCTGGACGACGAGGTTCACGCGGCGGGCCCGGCGGCGAGCGCGGGCCGTTGGACGGCCAGGATCATGCCGCGAGCTGCCCGAGAAGATCCTTGACCGCCTGGGCGCGCTCGAGCCAGCCTGGCATCTTCGCGGCGAGCCGTAGCCGCTCGGGGCCGGAAAGGCGCAGGTCCTTGCGACGCTGCACGAGCGCGATGATCTTCGCGCCGTCGATGGGCGGGTTCTTCACGAATTGCAGCTGCACCGCCTCGTGCGTCGCATCCACGCGCGCCACGCCCACGGCATTCGCCGCGATGCGCAGGGCATGGCATTCGAGCAGCGCGCGCGCGGCCTCGGGCAGCTCGCCGAAGCGGTCGACGAGCTCCTCGCGCAAGAGGTCGAGATTCTCGCGCGAGTCGCAGTTCGCCATGCGCTTGTAGAGCGTCAGGCGCTCGTGCACGTCGCTGCAGTAGGTGTCGGGCAGGAGCGCCGGCGCGTGCAGGTTGATCTCGGTAGAGACATCCAGCGGCTGCTCGAGGTCGGCCTGGCGCCCGGATTTCAGCGCGCGTACCGCACGCTCGAGCATCTGCGCATACAGGTTGAAGCCGACTTCCTGGATTTCGCCCGATTGCGATTCGCCGAGCACTTCGCCCGCGCCGCGGATCTCGAGGTCCTGCATGGCGAGGTAGAACCCCGAGCCCAGCTCCTCCATCGCCTGGATGGCTTCCAGCCGTTTCTGCGCGCCGGCGGAGAGCGCTTCCTCGGGCGGCGTGAGCAGGTAGGCATAGGCCTGGTGGTGCGAGCGGCCCACGCGACCGCGCAGCTGGTGCAGCTGCGCCAGGCCGAAGCGATCGGCGCGGTGGATGACGATGGTGTTGGCGGTCGGGATGTCGATGCCGGTCTCGATGATGGTGGTGCACAGCAGGAGGTTGGCGCGCTGCGCGTAGAAGTCGCGCATCACGCGCTCGAGTTCCCGCTCGCGCATCTGTCCGTGCGCCACCGCGATCCGCGCTTCGGGCAGCAGCTGCGTCAGGCGCTCGCGCATGCGCTCGATGGTGTCCACCTCGTTGTGCAGGAAGTACACCTGGCCGCCGCGCTTGAGCTCGCGCAGCACCGCCTCGCGGATCAGGCCCTCGGACCACGGCGCGGCGAAGGTCTTGATGGCGAGGCGCTTTTGCGGCGCGGTGGCGATGACCGAGAACTCGCGCAGGCCCTCCAGCGACAGCGCGAGCGTGCGCGGGATCGGCGTGGCGGTGAGCGTGAGCACGTCCACCTCGGCGCGCAGCGCCTTGAGGGCCTCCTTCTGGCGCACGCCGAAGCGGTGCTCCTCGTCGATGATGGCAAGGCCGAGCCTCGCGAAGCGCACGTCCTTCGACAGCAGCTTGTGCGTGCCGATGACGATGTCCACCTCGCCCGCGGCGAGCGCCTTGAGCGTCGCCGCGGCTTCCTTGCCGGTGCGAAAGCGCGAGAGCTCGGCGATCTTCACCGGCCAGTCGGCGAAGCGGTCGCTGAACGTCTGGAAATGCTGCTCGGCCAGGAGCGTCGTGGGGCAGAGGATCGCCACCTGCTTCTTGTCGGCGACGGCGACGAAGGCGGCGCGCAGCGCCACCTCGGTCTTGCCGAAGCCGACGTCGCCGCAGATCAGGCGGTCCATCGGCTTGCCGGAGGCCATGTCGTGGGTGACCGCCTGGATGGCGGCGGCCTGGTCGGGCGTCTCCTCGAAGCCGAAGCCGTCCGCGAACGCGTCCACGTCGTGCGCCTGGATGCGGAAGGCGTGGCCCTCCCGCGCGGCGCGCTTGGCGTACAGCGCCAGCAACTCCGCGGCGGTGTCGCGCACCTGCTTCGCGGCCTTGGCTTTCGCCTTGTCCCACTGCCCGCTGCCCAGCTTGTGCAACGGCGCGGCCTCGGGCTCGGCGCCCGAGTAGCGCGAGATGACGGCGAGCTGCGACACGGGCACATAGAGCTTGTCGCCGCCTTCGTATTGCAGCTGCAGGAACTCGGTGGGCCCTTCGCCCAGGTCCATGCCGAGCAGGCCCTGGTAGCGCCCGATGCCGTGCTGGGCGTGCACCACGGGGTCGCCGATGCGCAGCTCCGAGAGGTCGCGCAGCATGCCCTCGACCGAGCTCTGCTTCTTTGCGTCCTTGGCGCGGCGCCGCACCGTGCCGGCATAGAGCTCGGCTTCGGTGACGATGCACCAGCCCGCTTGCGGCAGCGCGAAGCCCGCGGCAAGCGGCGCGACCGCAAGCGCGAAGCGCTCCTGCGAGCCCGTCCATGCCGCGAAGTCCGCGACCGGCGCAGGCGCGAGCCCGTACTCGGCGAAATAGGTGAGCATCGTCTCGCGCCGGCCCGCCGACTCGGCGGCGACCAGCACGCGCAGCGGCGTCGTGGCGAGGAAGTGCTTGAGGGCGGTGAGCGGGTCCTGCGCGCGGCGGTCCACCGCGAGCGCGGGCAGCGGCTCGGCGGCGAGCTCGGCTTCGAGCTCGGCGCGCGCAAAGTGATTCGCCGCGACGTGGAACTCCTCGGCCGGCAGGAAGATGCCCTGCGGCGGCAGCAGCGGCCGCTCGCGCGTGCCGCCGAGCAGGCGGTAGCGCGAGGACGCATCGCGCCAGAACGCCTCTGCAGCGGCGGGCACGTCGCCGTGGCGCACGAGGGTGGTGCGCGCCGGCAGATAGTCGAACAGCGTTGCCACCGTATCGAAGAACAGCGGCAGGTAGTACTCGATGCCCGCGGAGGCGACGCCGTTGGAGACGTCGCGGTAGATGCCCTGCTTGGACGGATCGCCCTCGAACACCTCGCGAAAGCGCGAGCGGAACTTCGCGCGCCCGGCGTCGTCGAGCGGGAACTCGCGCGCCGGCAGCATGCGCACATCCTTCACGCTGTAGAGCGTGCGCTGCGTATCCACGTCGAAGCTGCGGATCGTCTCGATCACGTCGTCGTCGAGGTCGAGCCGGTAGGGCAGCTGGCTGCCCGTGGGAAACAGATCGATGATGCCGCCGCGCACGCAGAACTCGCCCGGCGCGACCACCTGCGTGACGTGGTGGTAGCCCGCGATCGCCATCTGCTGGCGCAATGCGTCGACGTCGAGCCGTTCGCCCTGGGCGAGGAAGAAGGTGCGTGCCGCGAGATAGGCGGGCGGGCATAGGCGCACGAGCGCCGTCTGCGCGGGAACCAGGGCGAGGTCGAACTCGCCGCGCTGGATGCGGTAGAGCGTGGCCAGCCGCTCGGAGACGAGGTCCTGGTGCGGCGAGAAGCTGTCGTAGGGCAGCGTCTCCCAATCAGGCAGCAGGCAAACGCGCAGCTGCGGCGCGAACCATGCGACCTCCTCGACGAGGCGCTGCGCATCGAGCGCGCTCGCGCTTATCGCGAGAACCGGCTTGGCGCGCGCAGCGAGCTGCGCGAGGGCGAGCGCATCCGCCGAGCCGGCGAGCCCGGCCGCGGGCGGCCTGCCGGGAAGCGGATCGCGAAGCATGCCGAAACGAATTATACTTTCTTGAATTCATGGAGTTTTTACATTGACCTGCGTCGCCCTGGTTCCAGCCGCCGGTAGCGGCAGCCGTTTCGCTGCCAGCCAGCCCAAGCAATACCAGCCGCTCTCCGGCAAGCCCCTGCTTTGGCACGCCGTGGCGGCGCTCGCGCGTGCGCCGGTAGAGACGGTGTTCGTCGTGCTCGCGCCGGAGGACAAGGTGTTCGCGACCTACGACTGGAGCGCCTTCGCCGGGAAGATCGAGACGCTGTATTGCGGCGGCGAAACGCGCCGCGACTCGGTGTACAACGGCCTGGTCGCGGCGATGGCGGACGTGCAGGCCGACGACTGGGTGCTGGTGCACGACGCCGCACGTCCCTGCCTGCCGCCGGCGGACCTCGCACGCCTCTACGAGGAGTGCCGCAACGACGAGATCGGCGGCATCCTCGCGCTGCCGATCGCCGAAACGGTGAAGCGGGCGGGCAAGGACGAGGGCGGCGCGCAGCGCATCGCCGGCACCGAGGACAGAAACCAGCTGTGGCTGGCGCAGACGCCGCAGATGTTCCGCGCGGGGCTGCTCGCGCAGGCGCTGCGCCAGGCGAAGGGCACCATCACCGACGAAGCGAGCGCCGTCGAGCAGCTTGGCCTCAAGCCTCGGCTCGTGCCCGGCAGCCGCGAGAACCTGAAAGTCACCTGGCCGGAAGACCTCGCGCTCGCGCAGTCCATCCTG
Organism: Burkholderiales bacterium; assembly: GCA_035718125.1. GTDB lineage: Bacteria > Pseudomonadota > Gammaproteobacteria > Burkholderiales > SG8-39 > JAABQT01. Next base: position 21,911 of record DASTHP010000119.1, read on the forward strand.
GCGCGGCGAGCGAAATGAGAATCGGGCAGGGATTCGACGTGCACGCGCTGGTTCCGGGCCGCAAGCTCGTGATCGGCGGCGTGCACATCCCCTATCACCTGGGTCTCGAGGGGCATTCGGACGCCGACGTGCTGCTGCACGCGATCTGCGACGCGCTGCTCGGGGCCGCGGGCCTGGGCGACATCGGCCGCCACTTCCCGGACACGGACGCGAAGTATTCGGAGATCGACAGCCGGATGCTCTTGCGCGATGTGGCCGCGAAGCTTGCGGCCGGCAAGTGGAGCGTGGTGAACGTCGACGCGACCATCGTCGCGCAGGCGCCACGCATGTCGCCGCACTTTCCGCGCATGACCGGCAACATTGCGGCCGACCTCGGTGTCGCGCCCGCCGCGATCAACCTCAAGGCGACCACCACCGAGGGCCTGGGCTTCACGGGCCGCGGCGAGGGCATCGCGGCGATGGCAGTGGCGCTGATTACCCATTCCGATCCCATGTCCCCCAGCCTGATGAGCCCCTGATGTATTCGCCTCCCTACAACCGCGTGGCAGACCGCAAGGAGCTCGTGGCGTTCATGCAGGCGAACGGCTTTGCGCTGCTCGTCACTGCGACGGGCGGCGCGCCGATGGCCTCGCACCTGCCGGTGGTGGTCGCAGATGGCGAGGGCGGCATCGTCATCCACTCGCACATGGCGAAGAACAATCCCCAGTGGCAGGAGTTTTTCGACGACGAAGTGCTGGTGGTGTTTGCCGGCCCGCACGCCTACGTCTCGCCGCGCTGGTACGAGGAACAGCAGCGCGTGCCGACCTGGAACTACGCCGCCGTGCACGCCTACGGCAAGGCGGCGCTCACCACGGATCGCGCCGTGAAGCACGCGGCGCAGCGCGAGCTCGTGGCGCAGCTCGATCCGCAGTGGCTGCCGAAGTTCGACGCCCTGCGCCCGGAGTACGTCGAGAGCATGCTGGACGGCATCGTCACCTTCGACATCGCGGTGACGCGCCTGGAGACGCGCTGGAAGCTGTCGCAGAACCGTGGCCGGCGCGAGCAGGAGCTGATCGCCGCCGTGCTGGACAAGTCCGGCGACAGCGTGGAGCGCGCGCTCGCCGCGCTCACGCGCAAGCACCTGGTCCAGGAGTGAAGGTCGCCGTCCTCGGCGCCGGCGTGGTCGGCGTCACGACCGCCTGGGAGCTCGCGCGCGACGGCCACCAGGTGGTGGTCGTCGATCGCGAGCCGCAGGTCGCCTCGGGTGCGAGCTTCGCCAATGGCGGCATCGTCGCCGCGAGCCGGCCGTATCCTTGGCCCAGCCCGAAGATGGCGGGCACCTTCCTGCGGGCGCTGCGGCGCAACGACCAGGCGATTCGCATCCACTGGCAGAAGGACCCGCACTTCTGGCTCTGGGGGCTGCAGTTCCTCGCCGCCTGCGGCAAGCGGCGCTATGGCGAGATCTTCGAGGCGAAGCGGCGCCTGGTGAGCTATTCGCAGCAGCGGCTGCAGGCTCTGGTGCAGGAGACCGGCATCGAGTACGGGCGCCTGGCGAACGGCGTCCTCTACGTGTATCGCGCCGAAAAGGACCTGGAGGAGGGCTGGCAGCGCTCCGCGGCGATGCGCGGGCATGGCTGCGCGATCGAGCGCCTGGACGCGCGCGAGGTGGCGGCGCGCGAGCCGGGCATCAATGCGACCGCGCTCGCCGGCGCCCTGTATGCGCGCGGCGACGAGGCAGGGGACTCGGCACGCTTTTGCCGCGAGCTCGCCGAACGTTGCCGCGCGAAGGGCGTGCACTTCTACCTCGAGTGCGAGCTGCGCGGCACCTCGATCGTCGACCAGACGGTCACCGAGGCGATCACCAGCAAGGGCCGCATCCGCGCGGACGCCTACGTGGTCGCGCTCGGCGCCTACGAGCCGGCGCTGCGCGAGCATCTCGGCACGCCGCCGCTGGTCTACCCAGTGAAGGGATTTTCCGCGACGCTCCCCATCGTCAAGCCGGAGGCCGCGCCGCGGCACGCCGGCATGGATGAATCGAAGCTCATCGCGTATTGCCCGATGGGCGACCGGTTGCGCGTGACGGGTGGCGCCCAGCTGGCGGGCTACGCGCGCTCGCACGCGCCGGAGGATTTCGGGCGGCTTTGCGAGGCGATCGAAGAGCTGTTTCCGGGCGCGACGGACCACGCGCGCGCGCATACCTGGGCGTGCCTGCGGCCGATGACGCCCGAGAGCACGCCGCGCTTCGGCACCGGGCGCTACGCGAATCTCTACTTCAACGCGGGGCAGGGCCACATGGGCTGGGCGATGGCGGCGGGCTCGGCGCGCATCGTGGCGGACCTGGTGTCGGGGCGCCGGCCCGAGATCGACCTCGACGGCCTGCGGGTGCGGCGCTGATGCGCCTGTTTTTCGCGTCGTGGCCGCCGCCGGAGCTCGCGCACGCGCTCTCGGGCTGGGCGCGCGAGGTGCAGCGCGGCTGCGGCGGGCGCGCGACGCGGGAGAATCTGATCCACTTGACCCTCGCCTTCCTCGGTGACGCGGATCCGGCCGCCGCGATCGCGACGGCGCGATCGGCACGCTTGGGAGCGACGTCCTTCCGCCTCGAAGTCGCGCACTACTGGAAACACAACCGCATCGTCTGGGTCGGCCCGCAGGAGGTGCCGCGGGACCTGGCGGCGCTGGCGCGCGCGCTGGGCGAAACGCGCGAGTTCGCCGCTCACATCACCCTGGTTCGCAAGGCGCGCGGGCCGGGCCGCTTGCCGCCGCTGCCGGCGCTGGAATGGCCGGTGACGGAGTTCGTGCTGATGAACTCGCGCCTCGAGCCCGATGGACCGGTCTACGAGGCGCTCGAGCGCTTCGCGCTCTCGCATCCTGCGCCTGCGCCGTAGTCTGCGCTCCTTGGGCCCCCGCTAAGGGCCGGAAGCTTCAGCTGTGCGCCGACGTGGGGTGCAGCGGGCGCGCGCTGAAGAGGCGATTTACGAAATCGGCGATGGCGAGGACGGCATCGGCCACGGCGTCCGCCTGGGCGAGCGCCGCCTTGGCGTTGGCCCGGTCTGCCTGGCTCATGCGAACCGCATCGAGCCGCACGTAGAGCGCGCTGAGGTTGCCGCTCTTGGTGGTCTTGCGTTTCATGCAATGCTCCTATTTCAAATGTCTCTCGGCATCGCGATTTGATGCACCGCACGATTGAAGTGCAATGGTAGAAGAACGCTGCATTTATATGTTCTATATGCACTCATATCTACGATATCGAGCCTATAGGTTGCATTGCAACATGAAAGCGCCCAGAACGCCTTGACCCCGATCAAGACTGCTTCTGGAAGGCCGCCCGCGCGGCGAGGGCGAGTGCGAGGACGATGAGCGCCATGCCGCCCCACTCGGTCCCGCTCGGCCGCTCGCCGAGGAGCAGGGCGCTGAAAAGCGCGCCGAGGACCGGCACCGCGAGGATGCCGAAGCTCGCCAAGCCGGCCTCCAGCCGCGCGAGCGCCCAGAACCACAGGAACCACCCCAGCGCGCTCACCAGCACGCCGTTGTACACGAGGGCGAAGACGAGCTCGCGGTTCCAGTTTGCCGGCGGCCCCGGGAAGGCGAACGCGAGGAGCACGAGCGCCGCGCCGCCGAACACCACCTGCCAACTGATGAGCGAAAGCGTGTCGATGCCCGTGCGCGACTGAAGCCGCTTGGTCACCACGACGCCCAGTCCCCACGCGATGCCTGACGCAAGAGCGAGCAGCTCCGGGACCCCCGGCGCGCCGATCGGCTGCAGCAGCAGGAGAAGCCCCAGGGCGCCGACGGCGAGCGCGACGCCCTGCGCGGGTGAGGGCCGCTCCCCCAGCAGCGGCCAGGCGATCAGCGTCACCCAGAAGGGCATGGTGTAGTTGAGCACTGCGGTCTTGCCGACTGCGCCGCTTTTCAGCGCCCAGGTGGCAAGCGCGAAGGTGGCGGTGGTCTGCAGAAGGCCGATCACCAGCACTTCGCGAGCGTGCGTGAGGCGCATCGGCCGGCCAAGAAGCGCCGCAGCGCCGAACAGGCACCCCGCGGCGAGCGCGAACCGCCAGGCGAGGAACTCGAAAGGGTCGGCGTGCCGCACGCCGATCTTGAGCACGACCCAGTTGAAGCCCCACACCAGGCTGATGGCGGCGAGCACGGCGGCGGCAAGGCCGTGCTGCCGCCGGCTCAAGCGCCGGCCCCCAGGACGAGCCGGGCGGCGAGCCCGCCCCCTTCGCGCGGCGCGAGCTCGAAACGCCCGCCGTGGGCGTGCGCGACGCGCTCGACGATGGCGAGGCCGAGACCGGAGCCGCCCTGGCCGCTGCGCGCCTCGTCCAGGCGCGTGAACGGGCGCTTCAGGCGGTCGACTTCACCGGCTGGGATGCCCGGCCCCCGGTCGAGGACTTCCAGGATGGCGTCGCCGTCGCGGCGCGAGCTGGCGAGCTCGATCTCGCCGCCGCCGTGGCGCAGCGCGTTGTCCACCAGGTTCATGAGCGCGCGGTGCAGCGCCATGCGCGCGGCCGGGAGGGTGACGCCGCACGTGCCCGTGCGTCGCATCGGCTTGCCGAGCTTGGCGAAATGCGCGGCGACCTCGTCGGCGAGCGCATCGAGCGCCACCGGCTCGCGCGTCTCCGCATCCCCGCGCGCGAAATCGAGGAACTGGCCGATCACCTGGTCCATCTCCTCGATGTCGGCATTCATGCCCTGCGCGGCGGCGGCATCCGCGCCGCTCATCTCCACGGCGAGGCGCAGGCGCGAGAGCGGCGTGCGCAGGTCGTGCGAGATGCCCGCGAGCACCATGGCGCGCTCGCGCTCCATCGAGGCGAGGTCGCCCGCCATGCGGTTGAACGCTGATTGCACCGTGCGCAGCTCGCGCTCGCCTCCTTCAGGCAGCGGCGTGGGCGCCTCGCCGCGCCCGATGCGGCGCGCAGCCTCGGCGAGCCGCGCGAGCGGTTGCGCGATGCGCGAGGCGATGAGCCACGCGCCGAGGAGGGCAAGCGCCAGCAACGCCGCGCCCCAGCCGAGCCAGCCCAGGCCCAGTTCCGGCTCGAAGCGCTCGCGCGGCAGCATCACCCAGAACTCGTCCTCGTCGATGAAGAAGCTCACCCAGAAGCCGCGCATGCCGTCGCGCGCGGTCGCGAAGCGCGTCGCGGTGCCGAGCTGCGCACGCACCAGTGCGGCCACGCGCTGCAGACGTCCCTCGGCGCGCAGCGGCGAGAGCTTCTCCTCGTTGGTCACCGGGTAGATGCGGATGCTTTCGCGCTCGTTCAGCTCGAGAAGCAATTCGCGGCGCCGCACCGGGTCAGCGTTGACCAGCGCCGCGCGCGTGAGGTTGACTACGCTCACCGCCTGCTGCCCGAGCTCGCGCGCGCGCGGCTCGCGCTCGTAGACGCGCAGGATCTGAAACGAGGCCAGCACCGAGACCACGATCAGCGCGGCGATCAGCAGGAACGACCGCCAGAACAGCGTCACTTCGGCGTACCGTCGGGCACGAACACGTAGCCGTGGCCCCACACGGTCTGGATGTAGCGCGGCTTGGCGGGATCGGCCTCGACGAGCTTCCTCAGGCGCGAGATCTGCACGTCGATCGAGCGGTCGAAAACCTCGTATTCGCGGCCGCGCGCGAGCTCCATCAGCTTGTCGCGCGAGAGCGGTTGCCGCGGGTGCTGCACCAGCACCTTGAGAATGGAATATTCGCCCGTGGTGAGCGCCACCGGCTTGCCGTCCTTCTTCAGCTCGCGCGTGGCCGGGTCGAATTCGAAGGCGCCAAAGCGGTGCACGCTGTCGCCCGCATCCGGCGCGCCCGGCAGCCCCGCGCGCGGCTTGCGGCGCAGCACCGCCTGGATGCGCGCGACGAGCTCGCGCGGATTGAAGGGCTTTGGCAGGTAGTCGTCCGCGCCCATCTCCAGGCCCACGATGCGGTCCACCTCGTCGCCCTTCGCCGTCAGCATGATAATCGCCGGCGAGCCGCCTGCCGCGCGCAGCCGCCGGCAGATGGCGAGTCCGTCCTCGCCAGGCAGCATCAGGTCGAGCACCATCAGGTCGTAGCGCTCGCGCGCCAGGTGCTTGTCCATCTCCTGCGCGTCGCGCACCGCGCGCACCTCGAAATTCTGCTCGCCGAGATAGCGCGTGAGCAGCTCGCGCAGGCGCTGGTCGTCGTCCACGACGAGGATGCGGGTCTTGAGTTCGGCCATGACAGGAGGGTAACGGATTGTCACAAAAAACCGTTGACCTGACACACCTTGCAAGGGAAAAGCTCCGTAGTATTAAGGGCGTATGAAGGCCCTGCTCGCACTGACGTTCGCCGCCGCATTCGCCGCCGCGTGGCCTGCGCACG
>DASTHP010000120.1:0-3382 GCA_035718125.1 Burkholderiales bacterium
ACCGAGCGCGGCGCGATCAGCCGCTCCAGTTCGGCGCGCGTGTACGCCGCGCGGGTGTCCGGTGCTAGCATAGCCGGCACAATACCAACGTCATTCCACATGAACGTCAAGCAGCTTTTCGATCTGACCGGGCGCGTGGCGCTCGTTACCGGCGGCTCGCGCGGGCTCGGCCTGCAGATGGCCGAGGCGCTCGGCGAAATGGGCGCGCGCCTCGCGCTCACCGCGCGCAAGAAGGACGAGCTCGACGAGGCGGTCGCGCGCCTCAAGGCGCAGGGCCTCGAAGCCCACGCTTGGGTGTGCGACGTGGGCAAGCGCGAGCAGATTGCCCCGCTCGTCGACGGTGTCCTCGCCAAGCTGGGCAAGGTGGACATCCTGGTGAACAACGCCGGTGCGACCTGGGGCGCGCCGGCGGAGGATCATCCGCTGGAGGCATGGGACAAGCTCGTCAACCTCAACCTGACGGGCACCTTCCTGCTGTCGCAGCTCCTGGCGAAGAAGGTCATGATCCCCGGCAAATGGGGCCGCATCATCAATATCGCCTCGGTGAACGGCGTGCAGGCGAACGACCCGCGCCTGGTGCGCACCGCGGCCTACGTCGCCACCAAGCACGGCGTGGTGGGACTCACGCGCCAGCTCGCCGCCGAATGGGGCGAGCACGGCATCACCGTGAACGCCATCTGCCCGGGGTTCTTCCCCTCGAAGATGACCAAGGCCACGCTCGGCGCCGACCTGCAGTTCATCATCGATGCGACGCCGACGCACCGCGTGGGCAACGACGAGGACCTGAAAGGCGTCACGGTGCTGCTGGGCTCGGAGGCCGGCCGGCACATCAACGGCCAGGCGATCGTCGTGGACGGCGGGGCGGTCGTCATATGAGCGCGCAGGCGAAGCTCGATTTCACGCGCGACTACCAGAGCCGCATTCCGTTCGTCGCGCACCTGGGCCTGGTCACCGAGGCGCTCGGCGAGGGCACGGCGCGGCTGTCCCTGTCGCTGCCGCGGCATTTCACCAACAGCCTGGGCACCGCGCACGGCGGCGTGATCCTGTCGCTGCTCGACGTGGCGCTGTGCACCGCGGCGCGCACCCTGCACCCGGATTCCACGGGCGTGGTCACCATCGACCTGTCCACCGCCTTCATCGGCGGCGGCAAGGGCGACAGGCTGGTCGCGGAGGCGCGCGTGCTGAAGGACACCCGCAACATCACGTTCGTGGAAGGCGAGGCGAAGAATGCCGACGGCTCGCTGGTGGCGAAAGCCATCGGCACCGTCAAGGTGAGGAAGGCCGACGACAAAAAGGGAGGCTGACATGGCGACCTATGTAGCGGGCGGACGCGGCGTGGAGGCGGGACGCGGCTGGGACTGGATCGCTGCGGGCTGGGAGCTGTTCAAGAAGCAGGCCGGGATGTGGATCGCGCTGGTGCTGGTGGCGTTCGTGATCTTTTTCGTGCTCGCGCTGATTCCGGTCGTCGGCTCGCTCGCCACGTTCGTGCTCTCGCCGGTGTTCGCCGCGGGCGTGCTCGCGGGCAGCCGCGCGGTGGACGAAGGGCGCGGGCTGGAGATCGGCCACCTGTTCGCCGGCTTTCGCGAAAAGCTCGCGCAGCTCGCGACCGTCGGGGCGATCTACCTTGGCGCGGCGGTGGCGATCGCGCTGGTGGTGGGGCTCGCCACGGGCGCGAGCATTTTCACCATGATCAGCAGCGGCGGCGAGGCGGCGACGCCAGCAGCCGCGCTCTCCGTGATCCTCGCCCTGCTGATCATGCTCGCGCTGCTGCTCCCGGTGGTGATGGCGGTCTGGTTCGCGCCCGCGCTCGTCATGTTCCACGACAAGGGCGCCGTGGACGCGATGAAGGAGAGCTTTTCCGGGTGCCTGAGGAACATCGTCCCGTTCCTCGTCTACGGCGTAGTGATGATGGTGTTCGCCGTAATCGCCTCGATCCCGCTCGGCCTGGGCTGGCTGGTGCTCGGGCCAGTGCTGTGCACCTCGTTCTACACGAGCTACAAGGACATCTACCTCACGGCGTAGGCACGGCGGCCAACAGCCGGCGGCCGGACCACAGCCAGGCGAGGCCGGCGAACTGCACCAGCCATAGCGCGCCAAGCGCCCAGGCGTAGGCTTCGGGCGCATAGCCCGTCGCCGTTTGCGGCCACAGGTTGAGCAGCAGGCCGACCGCCCACTGGCCGCTGAACATGCCGACGAACACGAAGGTGTTGAGCGCGGTGTTCACGCGCCCCACCATTTCCCTCGGATAGCGCCGGGAGAAGATCGAGTAGGACAGCACCACCGCGGTCGCGCTGCCGAAGAACACGCACCACAGCGCAAGCGCCCCGGTGCGCACGCCCAGCGCGATCAGGCCGAGGCAAAGCGAGGCCACTGCCACGCCTCCCGCGAGCAGCGGCAGCGTGCTGCGCCCGCGCCGCACCAGGACATCGGCGGCGCGCCCGAACGCGATGTAGCCCACCAGCATGGCGATCGCGAAGGCGAGCAGCGCGCGCGCGACACCGGCAGGGCTGTAGCCGGCGACGTCGCGCAGCCAGGTCGCCACCCAGAGCGTCGCGAGCGACACCGCGGCGGACTGGCTCGCGCCGATGCACAGCGCCGCGCGCCAGAAGCCCGGGTCGCGCGCGATGCGCGCAAAGCCGCGCCACTGCTCGGCGAGGCTCTCGCCGCGTCGCGCCACTGTGCGCTCCGGCACTGCGAAGAAGATGAGCAGGCTGACGGCCACCGTGACCGCAACGATGCCGCCGAACACTTCGCGCCAGTGCAGAACCCGCAGCAGCATCTCGAGCGGCACCGTGGCGACGAGCGCGCCCAGCATGCCGCTCGCAAAGGCCACGCCGTTCATCGTGGCGATGCGCTCGGCCGGATACCACAGCGCGAACGCGGAGAACGCCGCCATCAGGCAGCCCGAGACGCCCAGGCCGATGAGGGCGCGCGCGGCCGTGAGCTCGAGCGCGCTTTGCCCGAGCGCAAACCAGGCGCCGCCGACCGCCGCAATCAAGAGCAGCGTGGCGTTGACGCGGCGCGGACCATAGCGATCCAGCAGGACCCCGAGAGGGAGCTGGAACAGCGCGAAGCTGAAGAAGTAGATGCCCGAGAGCAGCCCCAGGCCCGCTGCGCTCAGGCCCAGCTCGCGCGCGATGTCCGGCCCGATGACCGCGTTGACCTGGCGGTAGATGTAGGAAACCAGGTACCCCGCCAGGAATGGCAGGGTGACGCGAACGAAGACTATTTGCGCTCCAACCCACCAAGGTAGAAGCGGTTCCACGTCGGCGCCATGACGAGCTCGTTGACGCAAGTGCGCGCCGGCATGGTGGCGATGAACAGGATCGCTCTTCCGAAGTCCTCGGCCTGCGCCATGCGCGCGCGCTCCTCCTGCGAGGGC
>DASTHP010000121.1:0-4901 GCA_035718125.1 Burkholderiales bacterium
GGCGATCAACGGCATGCTCTCGGGCCTCGACCCGCATTCGGCCTACCTGGATGCCGAAGCGTTCAAGGAGCTGCAGGTCGGCACCCAGGGCCAGTTCGGCGGCCTGGGCATCGAGGTCGGCATGGAGGACGGCTTCGTGAAAGTGGTCTCGCCGATCGAAGACACGCCCGCGTTCCGCGCCGGCATCAAGCCGGGCGACCTGATCATCCGGCTCGATGACACGCCGGTGAAGGGCATGACGCTGAACGACGCGGTGAAGCGCATGCGCGGCAAGCCCAATACGCAGATCACGCTGACCCTCTCGCGCAAGGGCGAGGCCGCGCCGATCGTGGTGACGCTGACGCGCGCCGTGATCCGCGTGCAGAGCGTGAAGTCCAAGATCATCGAGCCGGGCTACGGCTGGGTGCGCGTGTCGCAGTTCCAGGAAGCCACCACCGAGAACCTGGTGCGGCACGTGGACACGCTCTACAAGCAGGGCCCGTTGAAGGGCCTGGTGCTCGACCTGAGGAACGATCCCGGCGGCCTGCTCTACGGCGCAGTCGCGATCTCCGCGGCCTTCCTCGCGCCCAAGCTCCTGGTGGTGTCGACCGACGGCCGCACGGAGGACGCGAAGAAGAAATTCTTCTCCACCCCCGAGGATTACCTGCGCGGCGCGCGCGACGACGTGCTGGACAAGCTGCCGGCCGGCGTGAAGAGCGTGCCGATGGTGGTCCTGGTGAACGGCGGCTCGGCGTCGGCCTCCGAGATCGTCGCCGGCGCGCTGCAGGATCACAAGCGCGCCACGGTGATCGGCACGCAGACCTTCGGCAAGGGCTCGGTGCAGACCATCATGCCGCTGGGCAACAGCACGGCGATCAAGCTCACCACCGCGCGCTACTACACGCCGAGCGGCCGCTCGATCCAGGCCAAGGGCATCACGCCCGACCTCATCGTCGAGGAGCCGGGCGCGAGCGCCCAGGCGCGCCTGCGCGAGGAGGATCTCGAGCGGCACCTGTCCAACGACCGCGACAAGGACGCCGCGAAGAAATCCGGCACGCGCGTGAAGCCCGCGGCCACGCCGCCCGCCGAGGCGCCCAAGCCCCTCGAGCTCGGCTCGAAGGAAGACTTCCAGCTGCAGCAGGCGCTCAACTTCCTGCAAGGCAAGCCGGTGCAGGGGCAGCCGAAGGCCGTCGCCGAGAACAAGTCCGGCAGCTGAACGACGAGCAGCTCCTCCGCTACTCCAGGCACATCCTCCTCACGGAGTTCGGCGTAGAGGGGCAGGAGCGGCTGCGCGCCGCGCGCGCGCTGGTGGTCGGCGCGGGCGGGCTCGGGTGCCCCGCGGCGCTCTACCTCGCCGCGAGCGGCGTCGGCCGGCTCACGCTGGCGGACGCCGACGACGTCGACCTCACCAACCTGCAGCGCCAGATCCTGTACCGCACGGACTCCGTCGGCGCGAAGAAGGTCCTGGAAGCGCGCAAGACGCTTGCCGCGGTCAATCCGGAAGTCGAGATCGTGCCGCTTGCCAAGCGCATCGCCAGCGGCGACGCGGGGGCGCTGGTGGCGGCGGCCGACGTGGTGCTGGACTGCTCGGACAATTTCGCCACGCGCCATGCGCTCAATCGCGCGTGCGTCGCGCACCGCAAGCCGCTCATCTCCGGCGCGGCGATCCGCATGGACGGGCAGCTGATGGTGTTCGACCTGCGGCACGCGGAGGCGCCCTGCTACGCGTGCCTGTTTCCCGAGGAGGGCGAAGTCGAGGAGGTGCAGTGCTCGGTGATGGGCGTGCTCGCGCCGCTCACCGGCGCGATCGGCGCCCTGCAGGCGATGGAAGCGGTGAAGCTGCTCGCCGGCGCGGGCGAGACACCGCTCGGGCAGTTGACGCTGATCGACGCCAAGGCCTCCGGCATGCGCAGCGTGCGGGTGAAGAAGGACCCGGCCTGCCGGGTTTGCGGCAGCCGCTAGCCCTTCTTCGGCGCCGAAAGGATCGCGTAGTTGCCGCTGGCGGTCGCGACGAGCGCCTCGCCAGCAAGCAGGCGCGACTCGAGGTGTGCCACGCTCCTGCCGCGGTTGATGACCTCCGTGACGCAGATCACCAGGCCGGGGCGCACCGGCTTGAAATAGTTCATCGTGATCTGGATCGTGGCGCAGATCTGCCCCGCGTCCAGCGTCGGGTGCAGCGCCGCACCCATGCCGGTGTCGGCCATCGCATAGAGAACCGCGCCGTGCGCGACGCCGTTCGGGTTGAGGTGCTTGTCGCCGATCTCCAGGATGCAGCGGCTGCAGCCGGCACGCTGCTCCTCGAAGCGCAGTCCGATCAGCTCCGCGAACGGGTGGCGCATCACTTGGTCTCCCTGTATGGCTGCAGCGCGAGCGCCTGCTCAGGGCAGAATTGCACGCACAGGCGGCAGGCGTGGCAGCTCGCCGGATTGGTCACGTGGGCCTGCTTCCAGCCGTGCGCCCAGGCCTTGAGCCTGCCGCGCAGCGACAGCGCAGCGCGGTCCTCCGGTGCGAGCACGCGGATCTCGAAGACGCCGTAGGGGCACAGGCGCGCGCACTCGGCCTTGCCTTCGCAGCGGTTGCGATCCACGACGGGCGCAACCCTGCCGGAAGCCTCGCGGCAATCGGCGCTGGGCTTGGCGCTCATGTCACTTGCGCCTCCGCGCCGGTGCGCCGGGAAGCGCGGCTTCACGCGCGCGCAGCGCCGCGAGTTCCTCCAGCGTGTACATCGGCGGGATTGGCTCGTGGCGGGCGTCGAGCAGCTCGACGCCCGGCTCGGGCGTCGTGACCGTGCGCAAGGCGCGAAACGCCTTCGCGTCGAACAGGCCCGCTGCGAGGAGCGCCTTGCGCCCCCGACGGCTCACGGCGAGCTTGCGAAAGCGCAGCACCTTGCCCTCGCGATTCGGCCCGTCCTCGCCGAAAGGCAGGTAGGCGAAGTCCGTGTCCGGCAGCGCTCCGGACCAGTAGCGCGGAACCGTGACGAACTCGAGGCCCTGCAATGGCACGCGCTCGCGCGGCATCGGGCAGAGCTCGAGCAGGCGCGCGATGAAGCCGGTATCTGCGCCGCAATCGTCGCGCAGCCAGCACTGGTGGAATTGCGACTGGCCGCAATGCAGCGGCAAGCTGCGCTTCTTCGCATCTCCCGCCACCTCGCGCAGCCACCGCTGCCGGTCGAACCAGGGGTGGTCGAGCCCGAGTCCGAGCGGCTGCGTGGGGAGCGCGGCGAACCAGGCGGGCACCGCCTTGCGCCCCTTGTTCTGGCAGCGCAGGAAGGAGATGCCGCGCAGGCGCGCTTTCTTCGCGATGTCCACGAAGGCCTCCGAGACGAAGGTCTCGTTCAGTGCATGGCCCTCGGGATGCGTGCCGGCGCGGTAGCCGGGGTAATCGTCCCAGAGCGAGAAGCTGTCGTACGCCGCGCCGGTCTGCAGCACGTGCCAGTCGCCATCCACCGGCGGCTTCTCTCGCGCGATCGCGGCGCCGACTTCGAGGCGCCCGGCGCGGCATTCCTCGATTACCTTGCCGACTGCCTGCCAGCCCTTGGGGGACTCCAGGTCGAGGCTCACCCAGGCGGCGCCGCTGTGCGCCTTCAGCCCCAGGCGCTCGTAGATCCGTGCGCGCCATTGCCGCGACGGAACCGACAGCGCCGCGGGCGTTTCGTCGCCCGCGGCGGCGCGGGCATCGAGGCGAACGTCGAGGTCGAAGCGCAGCTGGCGCCGGTCAGCCACGCTTGCCACGGCGCAGGCTCGGCAGGCCGATGCCCGCGGCGTCGAAACCGCCGTCCACCGCGAGCGTCTGGCCGTTGACGTAGCTCGCCGCGTCGCTGCACAGGAACGCCACCACCTCCGCGATCTCCGCTTCCGTGCCGTAGCGGTTGAGCGGAATCGCGTCGTGGTAGTCGGCGCGGATGTCCCGGGTGTGCACCTTCTTCGCCATCGCGGTGTCCACGGGGCCCGGCGCGACCGCGTTCACGCGGATGCCGAGGTTGCCGAGCTCGGCGGCCTGCTGGCGCGTCAAGTGATCGAGCGCCGCCTTGCTCGTGCCGTAGGCAACGCGCAGGCTGCTCGCGCGCAGCCCCGAGATGGAGGTGATGTTCACCACCGCGCCGCCGCCGGACCTCAGCATCACCGGCGCGCAGGCCTGCGTGCACAGGAACGGTCCGGACAGGTTCACATCGAGCACGCGCGCCCATTCGCGGAACGTCGTCTCGAGGATCGGCTTGAACACCGCGACGCCCGCGTTGTTGACGAGTGCGTCGATGCGGCGAAAACGCCTCACGACCTGCGCGATCGCGGCCTTCACCTGCTTCGGGTCGGCAACGTCGCAGCGTTGCGCCAGCACCGCGCCGTGCCGGCCCAGCCTGCGCGCCGCCTTGCGCAGCGTGGCGCCGTCGATGTCCAGCAGCGCCACGCGGCAGCCCAGATCGAGGAACTTGCGCGCGATCGCGTAGCCGATGCCGCGCGCGGCGCCGGTCACGACCGCCACCCGCGCCTCAGGCAAACAGCATGCCCCGCTGCGCCGCGTAGCCGTCGGTGGGTTTCTTGGCGAAGCCGCTCTTCGCGAACTGGTGCAGCGCGCCGATCGCGTAGCGCAGCAGCGCTGCGGCGCGGGCGGCGGCGTCGCTGTCCGCGGCGGCGCGCAACGCCTGCTTGAGCGTCGCCTCGTAACGGTCGAAGAACTGGTTCATGCGCGCCTGCAGGCGCTCGTGCTCCCCCACCAGCGCATCGCCCGTCATCACGCGCACCATGCCGGGATTCTTCTCGGCAAACGCCAGCAGCATCTCGACGAGCTTGCCGGCCTGCGCCGCGCCGTCGGCCTCGTCCGCGGTGATCTTGTTGGCGAGCGTGAACACCGAGTTCTCGATGAACTCGATCAGCCCCTCGAACATCTGCGCCTTGGAGGCGAAGTGGCGGTACAGCGCGGCCTCC
>DASTHP010000122.1:0-4581 GCA_035718125.1 Burkholderiales bacterium
TTCGAGGCATTGGCGGGCGCACTCGTTGCCGACCGCGAGGAGGCGGTCGCCGCCGTCTGCTAGCTGTTATGCAGATGGCTGTGGGCGTTTGCTATAGTGGCCCACAAGATGGACATCAAGGACCTCCGGTACTTCGTCGCCGTGTATGAGGAAGGCGGCTTCGCGCGGGCCGGGATCCTGCTCGAGACCGTGCAGTCCAACGTCTCCGCCCGCATCCGGCGGCTCGAGGCGGCGCTCGGCGTGCAGCTGTTCGAGCGCCACCGCCGCGGGGTGGCGGCGACCGACAAGGGCGAGAAGCTCTACCGCCACGCCAAGCGCGTGATCGCCCTCTTGGAAGAAACGCCGGGCGCGGTGGGCGGCAAGGAAGCGGCCTGAGGCGGGCGGCGGGCGGGACAAGGCGCCCGCTCTTCTGACTAGGCGGCGAGGCCCGCCATGACGCGCAGGTGCTGCACCACGCTGCGGCCGAGCGCCGAGAGCGCGTAACCGCCCTCCAGCATCGACACCATGCGCCCGCCGGCGTGGCGATCGGCCACCGCCTTCACCTGCTGCGTAACCCAGGCGTAATCCGCATCCGAGAGCCGCAGCATCGCCATGTCGTCCTCGGCGTGCGCGTCGAAGCCCGCCGAGAACAGCACCAGCTGCGGCTGGAAGGCCTCGAGCGCCGGGATCCAGCTGTCCATCACCGCGTCGCGGAACTGGCGCGACCCGGCACCCGCCGGCAGGGGCACGTTGACCATGTTCGCCGCCGGGCCGTCCGTGCCGCTATAGGGATAGAACGGATGCTGGAAGGTGGAGGCCATCAGCACGTGCGCATCGCCCTGGAAGATGTCCTCGGTGCCATTGCCGTGGTGCACGTCGAAATCGATGATCGCGGTGCGCTCCACGCCGTGCGCGTGGCGCGCGTGGCGCGCCGCCACCGCGACGTTGTTGAAGATGCAAAAGCCCATCGGCCGCGCCCGGCAGGCGTGGTGCCCGGGCGGGCGCACGCTGCAAAAAGCGCTCTCGGCCTCGCCGCGCATCACCAGGTCGGTGGCGAGCACGGCCGCGCCGGCGGCGCGCAGCGCGGCGCGCAGGCTGTGCCGATTCATCGCCGTATCCGGGTCGAGGTGCACGGTGCCCTCGTCGGGCGCCGCGTCGCGGATCGCACGCACGTACTCGATCGGGTGCACGCGCGCGAGTTCCTCGTCGCTGGCGAGGGGCGCTTCGTAGCGCACGAGGTACTGCCCGACACCCGAGGCGATCAGCTGATCTTCGATCGCGGTGAGGCGCTCGGGCCGCTCCGGATGGTAGGCGCCCATATCGTGCTTCAGGCAATCCGGATGCGTGACAAATGCCGTCGCCATACTGCACGGAATCATACCGCGTCCGCCTGTACAATCGAGCCATGCTGCTGAAAACACAGCTCAAAACCACGTCCCCGGATTCGCCGCTCGAGCGCCTGATCGCGGCGGCGGGCCATGTGATCCTCGGCAAGGAACCGCAGGTGCGGCTTGCGCTCGCGTGCCTGCTCGCGCGCGGCCATCTGCTGATCGAGGACCTGCCCGGCGTCGGCAAGACCACGCTCGCCCACGTGCTGGCGCGCACGCTCGGGCTGCACTTCCAGCGCATCCAGTTCACCAGCGACATGCTGCCGGCGGACATCATCGGGGTCTCGGTCTACGAGCGCGACAGCGGCGCATTCAAGTTCCATCCCGGCCCGATCTTCTCGCAGGTGATCCTCGCCGACGAGGTGAACCGCGCCACACCGAAGACGCAGAGCGCGCTGCTCGAGGCGATGGAGGAGCATCAGGTCACGGTGGAAGGCGAAACGCGCAAGCTGCCCGAGCCCTTCTTCGTCATCGCCACGCAGAACCCCTCCGAGCAGGTGGGCACCTTCCCGCTGCCCGAGTCGCAGCTGGACCGCTTCCTGATGCGCATCGAGCTCGGCTACCCGGACCGCGACGCCGAGCGCGCGCTGCTCTCGGGCGCCGACCGGCGCGACCTGCTCGCCGGGCTGCAGCCCTGCATGAGTCCCGGCGAGCTGGTCGAGCAGCAGGAGTTGGCGCAAGGCGTGCACGTCGCGCCGGCGCTGCTCGATTACGTGCAGGCGATCGTCGAGTACACGCGCCGCTCGCCGGACTACGTGGCGGGGTTGTCGCCGCGCGCAGCCCTCGCGCTGGTGCATTCGGCGCGCGCCTGGGCGCTGCTCGAGGGCCGCGACAAGGTCATCCCCGAGGACGTGCAAGCGGTGCTGGCCGGCGTCGCCGCGCACCGGCTGCGGCCGGCGCAGGACGCCGCGCGCCGGGTGGATGTCGGCGCGCAGCTCCTCGCTGCCGTGCCGATACCCTGAGCTCGCCCAAGCCCAACACGAGCCCCGGCGGCGACACCCAGGTCGAGCCTGCGCCGCCGCGCGCCCCGGCGAGCGGGTTGCTGTCCACGCCCGGGCGCATCGCGGTCCTCGCCGCGGCCATCGTGCTGCTGGTCGCGCTGGGCGCCTGGACCTACGGTGCGGTCGAGGATTCGCTGCGCGAGATGCGCGCGGGCTCCATGCGCGCCCTGCTCGCGACGCATACGACGGCGCTGCGCGCAACGCTGGAGGAGCGGCTGGAGGGCGCGCCCGCATCCGAGCGCGCCGCGCGCATCCGCGAGGTCGCCGCACGCTACGCCGAGTCGGCCGGCCGCCTGGGCGAGAGCGGCGAAGTCTTTGCGTTCGACGCCCGCGGCGCGGTTCTCAATCCCAGCCGCTCGGGCGAGACGACGGCGTCGCTGCTGCGCCGGTCCGACCCGGGTGGCGAGGGCATGTCGCTCGAGCCGTTCGTGAACGCGCGTGGCGAGGAGGTAATCGCGGTCTGGAACTCCCTGCCCGACTATGGCATCGGCCTGGCGATCAAGCTGGCCGGCACGGAGGCGTATGCGCCGCTGCGCTTTCTGCGCATCGCCTTTGGCGTGGTGTTCGGCGCGCTGGTGCTCGCCGCGCTGGCGGCGCTCGTGTCCGCCCTGCAGATGCTGCAGCTGCGCAGCGAAATGGGCGGCGGCCGCCGCCTGGGCGCCTATGTGCTCGGGCGGCGCATCGGCGAGGGCGGCATGGCCAACGTGTACCTGGCCCGCCACGACCTGCTCAAGCGGCCCACCGCGGTAAAGCTGCTCAAGCCCGCGCGCGCCAGCGACGAGATGATCGCGCGCTTCGAGCGCGAGGTGCAGCTCGCCAGCAGCCTGGCGCACCCGAACACGGTCGAGATCTTCGACTACGGCCGCACCGCGGATGGCCTCTTTTACTACGCGATGGAGTACCTCGACGGCATCACCGCGGCGGACCTGGTGGCGCGCGAAGGCCACGTGCCGGTCGCGCGCGCCGTCCACCTGCTGCGCCAGGTGTGCGCGGGCCTCGCGGAAGCGCACTCGAAGGGGCTCGTGCATCGCGACATCAAGCCGGAGAACATCATGGTGTGCCGGCGCGGCGGCGAGGCCGATGTCGTCAAGATCCTCGATTTCGGCCTGGTGAAGAGCATCGCCACGCCGCACAGCCGGGACCTCACGCGCAGCCTGCGCATCCTCGGCACGCCGCTCTACATGGCGCCCGAGCGCCTGCGCAACCCCGCCGACGTCGATGCGCGTGCCGACATCTACGCGGTCGGCGCGGTGGCCTTCCTGCTGCTGACGGGCCGCAAGCTCTACGAGGCGGCCGACGACCTGGCGCTCACCACGCGGATCCTGAACGAGGAGCCGCCGCGCGCCTCGGCGGTCGCGCCGCAGGCGATTCCCGCGGAACTGGACATCCTGGTCGCCGCCTGCCTAGAGAAGAAGCGCGAGGACCGGCCGCAGCGCGCAGCCGACCTGGTGGAAGCCTTCGAGGCGCTCGCCTCGGAGCTGCCCTGGACGCAGCGCGAGGCGACGGAGTGGTGGGCGCGGATCCCTGCTACGGGCTGAAAATCGGGGTCAGGGCCGGATTTTCCTTGCGACAGAAAATTGGGGTCAGGGCCGGATTTCCCTTGCGAGTGGAAATCCAGCCCTGACCCCAATTTTCAGGCCGCCGCTCTTTCCGCCCGCCGGCGCTCGTGCTCCTGCAAGTAGCGCTTGCGCAGCCGGATCGATTTCGGCGTGATCTCCACCAGCTCGTCGTCGGCAATGAATTCCACCGCGTACTCGAGCGTGAGGCCGATCGGCGGCACGAGGTCGATGGCCTCGTCCTTGCCGGAGGCACGGATGTTGGTGAGCTGCTTGGTGCGGATCGGATTGACCACCAGGTCGTTGTCGCGGCTGTGGATGCCGATGATCATGCCCTCGTACACCGGGTCCCCCGGGTTGACGAACATGCGGCCGCGCTCCTGCAGCTTCCACAGCGCATAGGCGACGGCGACCCCGTCGTCCTGCGACACCAGCACACCGTTCCGGCGCTCGGCCATCTCGTCGGCCTTGGCCGGAGCGTACTCGTCGAACACGTGACTCATGATGCCGGTACCGCGCGTGAGCGTCATGAACTCGCCCTGGAAGCCGATGAGGCCGCGCGCCGGGACGCGGTAGTCGAGGCGCACGCGGCCCTTGCCGTCGGGCTGCATGTCGAGCAGCTCGCCGCGGCGCCGGCCCAGCTCCTCCATCACGCCG
>DASTHP010000123.1:0-3918 GCA_035718125.1 Burkholderiales bacterium
ATCGGCTACTGGTTCGGCAAGCGCGTGGCGCAGATGCTCTACCGTGTGCGCCTGGGTTATGTGGATGTGGAGAACCTCAGCCGCGTGGAGCCCGACGCCACCGTGGTGTTCGTGATGAACCACCGCTCCAACATGGATTACGTGCTCGCGGGCTACCTCGCCGCGGACCAGACCGCGCTGTCCTACGCGGTGGGCGAATGGGCGCGCATCTGGCCGCTTTCTGCGCTCATCCGCTGGATGGGCGCCTACTTCGTGCGCCGCAATTCGAAGAACGAGCTCTACCGGCGCGTGCTCGAGCGCTACATCGTCATGGCGACCGAAGCCGGCGTGCCGCAGGCGGTGTTCCCCGAAGGCGGCCTCACGCGCGACGGGCGCATACGCGAGCCGAGGCTCGGCGCCATCGACTACATGATGCGCGGCTTTCGCCTGGAGGGGGAGCGCGACCTGGTCTTCATCCCGCTGGGCATCAACTACGACCGCGTGCTGGAGGACAGGACGCTCCTGCGCTCGCTCGACCCGGAAGCGACGCGCCGCGGCAAGCTCGGCGCGCTATGGACCACGGTTCGCTTCTTCGCGCACAACTTGTGGCTCGCCATGAGGAGCGAGTGGCACCGCTTCGGGTACGCCTGCGTCAATTTCGGCGCGCCGGTGTCCATGCGCGCCTACTGCCGCGAGCACAACCTCGACTTCCACCGGCTCTCGGGCGAGGACCGCAAGCGCGAGATGTCGGCGCTCGGCAAGCACCTGATGGACGCGGTCGGCAGGATCGTGCCGGTGCTGCCTGTACCGTTGATCGCTACGGTATTCGTTCGCTACGGGGAGAAGCCGATCTCGGAGCTGGAGCTTAAGGCCCAGGTGGGCCACCTCGTGGAGCAGTTGCAGGCGCGCGGCGCGCACGTCTACGTGCCGCGCAAGGACTTCGACTACGCGATCAACGTGGGGCTGAGGATGCTGCGCCTGCGCCGGATGGTGGGCGAACGAGATGGCCTCTTCTTCGCGCAGTCGGAGGAGACGGCCATCCTGCGCTACTACGCCAACTCGATCGCCCACCTGTTCTGAATATTGGGGTCAGGGCCGAATTATTTTGTATGCAAAGAATTCGGCCCTGACCCCAATTTCGTTCAGATCAGCGCTATTTCTTTAGCGTGTAGGAGCCTTTCGCGATCCCACATCCCGCGGACACTGTCGGCGACAGCCGCGGATACTGCGCGACCAACTTACCGGTGCCGCCCCCTTCGATGCCCTCCCACTTGCCCGAGCCGCCGAGGAACTTCCAGGTCCAGCCCTGCGCGGTGCCAACATTGGTGCCGACCACCTTGTGGCCGTCCGCATCGACGAACGTGCAGCGGCTGTTGTAGTCCACTCCCGCCTTCGATGCATTGGTGACGCCGCGGCATTCGAAGGTGGTCTTGTCGAACGGTCCGCCGGGCGCGACGCTGTCGGCCATGCCGCGCGTCACGCTCGCGAGAATCGTGACCTCGCCGGCCCTGTCGATTACCGTGGACTCCCCGGTCGAGCAAACCTTGATCTCGTAGGGGCGCTCCTGTGCGTGTGCCAACAGTGACGCGCCCGCCATTACTGTGCCAATCGCACACGTGAGGAATCTCATTGCAGCCTCCTCCCGATCTCTAGTTGCCGCCGCGCGTGTAAGAGACCAGTTCGATCTCGCGCGTGCCCGCTCCCTGCGCGTGCATTGCCGCCCGCTTCAGGCTCTGCTTGACGAAGATGCCGAGATCGGGGCTGAACCAGACAAGATTGTCGTCGCCCAGCGAAGTCTTGGTGCTTACCTTGAACGCCTTGAAGGTGCCCGCTGGCACGGTTACGTCCTCGTAGGCTTCCACCTTTTGCGTGAGCTTGTACGGCACGGTTCGCTTGGCGGCGTGAAAGGTGACAAGTTGGTCCCGCGTCCAAGTCTTGCCCACCTCAATCGGCCAAGGCCAGCCAAGTGGAGGATCCCAGGTCACCATCGGCGAGTCGCCCTTGTATACGCCATGCCAGTTGCCTTCAGCCGACGCGACAACGGTGCCGTCGGCTGCCTCGAACGTGATCATCTTCGCGCCCTGCCACGTGCGCTCACCGCGCTTGCCGGCTACCTTACCGCTGCCAGAGCCGTAGCTTCCGGTGTCGCTGCGTGAGGTAGTCCAGGTCGTACCCAGTGGCGGTGCTACGTACCGCTCCGCCTTCGGCGCCATCAACCCGCATCCACTGGCAAGCAGGGTCAGCGCCGCCCCCACTGCAATCAGTCCCCGCTGAAATCCGAATCTGCTGTCCATCGTCGCCTCCGTCTGTTGGAAGACATTTCCTTTGCGATAGCCCGCTCACTTCACGAACCAGTACTCGCCCTCAGTCACCGTGCCGCTGGTGCCGCTCTTCAGGTCGGTGAAGCCGTTGCCGCGCAACGTGCCGCGGATGTTCATGAACTTGCCGGTGCCGCCCGTCAGCGTCGTCACGCTCGAGAAGGCGGTACGGCGCCCGCCATCGGCGCCTACGCTCGTTTGCGTAAGGATCGTGGTGCGCACGTGGATCCTGTCGCCGTTCTCCAGGGTGAACACGCCGTAGCTCAGCGCGTTGCCGCTGCCTTGCACGTAGTCGGAGGCGAGCACGCCGCGAGCTTCGGTGACCTTGACGCCCGCGAAGACCGGCGCCTCCCCGGGGTATTTCGACAAGGTTTCCGTCAAGCGTACCTGGTGACCCGGGACGTCGCCGACTTCGAGCACCTGCGTCTGTCCGTACTTGGTCGTGCCTGGAGGCGCCTTGAAGGAATACTTGTGCTTCTCCTGCGCAAGCGCCTGTCCGCTGGCGATTGCGAGCCACGCCACCATGAGCAGGGCGAAGCCCTGAGCCTTGAGCCCGATGCGGTTTGCCATATGCCTCCCCCGTGCGATTCGCAGTAGGCGCGAGTCGGAAGCGGCGATCATGAAAGCAGATTCCTCGCCGGGACGGGCTCGCTCTCTTCTTCGCAGAGTGGCGCGAGAGGCGCCAAAAGGACGGGCCCTGCGGGCCCAAGCACCGACTACGACTGAAGCGGGCTTCGCTGCCGCGCCCGTTTCTACTTTGAACTTCTGGCGAGTAAGTCTACGCAGCGCGCGCGGCTGCGGTATCCCCAGAATTAGGGACTCGGACGGAAAATCGGGGTCAGGGCCCGATTTTCCCTAGCGCCCGCGCTTCATCTCGCGGTTGGCGTCGAGCAGGTCCTGGCGCAGCTTGTCGCGCTCTTCGCGTGAGAATCGTTCTCGGCGCTCCATGTGCTCCCCGCGCTCCATGCGATCGCGGCGGAATTCCTGGCGCCCGTTGCCTGCCTTCTGCGGCTGCATGCCTTGCTGCGGCGGCCGCGCTTGCGCACGCCCCTGAGGCTGCGCGTGTGCGGGCCACGCGGCGGCGAGCGCGGCGGCGAACGTCAGTGCGAGCAAGGCTTTCATACGCCCTTAATACTACGGAGCTTTTCCCTTGCAAGGTGTGTCAGGTCAACGGTTTTTTGTGACAATCCGTTACCCTCCCGCCATGGCCGAACTCAAGACCCGCATCCTCGTCGTGGACGACGACCAGCGCCTGCGCGAACTGCTCACTCGCTATCTCGGCGAGCAGAATTTCGAGGTGCGCGCGGTGCGCGACGCGCAGGAGATGGACAAGCACCTCGCCCGCGAGCGCTACGACCTCATGGTGCTCGACCTGATGCTGCCTGGCGAGGACGGACTCGCCATCTGCCGGCGGCTGCGCGCGGCAGGCGGCTCGCCGGCGATCATCATGCTGACCGCGAAGGGCGACGAGGTGGACCGCATCGTGGGCCTGGAGATGGGTGCGGACGACTACCTGCCAAAGCCCTTCAATCCGCGCGAGCTCGTCGCCCGCATCCAGGCGGTGCTGCGCCGCAAGCCGCGCGCGGGGCTGCCGGGCGCGCCGGATGCGGGCGACAGCGTG
>DASTHP010000124.1:0-5075 GCA_035718125.1 Burkholderiales bacterium
GGCGAGCTGGCCGACGACGCTGCCCACCGCGCCCGAGGCCGCCGACACCAGGACCGTCTCGCCCGGCTTCGGCGCGCAGATCTCCTTCATGCCGAAGTACGCGGTGCGGCCCGGCATGCCGAGGCAGCCGAGAAAATAGGAGAGCGGCACCTTGGAGGCATCCACCTTGGTGAGCAGGTCGGCCTTGCCGCTCCAGTACAGCTGCCAGCCCGAGGGCGCCGTTACCTTGTCGCCGGGCTTGAAATTCGGATCCTTCGACTCGACGACTTCGCCCGCCGTTTCGCCGGTCATGACGTCGCCGGGCTCCACGCCCTTCACGTAGCTCTTCTGCTGGCTCATGCGCCCGCGCATGTAAGGGTCGAGCGAGAGCCAGAAGTTCTTCACCAGCACCTCGCCCTCGGCGGGCTTGGGGAGGGAGGCGGTTTCGAGGCGGAAATTGGCTTCGGTGACCCAGCCTTCCGGGTAACTTGCCAGGACGATGCGCTTGTTCATGCGGGGCTTGCCTCCAGAACGGAAGTCGATGGTAGCGCGGCAGGAAGCCCTCGACCTATACCTTCGCGCGAACCGCTAGCGAGGGCCCTACTGCCAGGAGGGTTTGCGCTTCTCCAGGAACGAGCGAATGCCTTCGCGCGCCTCGCTGCCCGCGCGCGCTTCCGCCAGGACTGCCGCCGTTTCGTTGGCGAGCTCCGGGGTGATCGCGGCGCCGGCCACGCGCTGCAGCAGCTTCTTCGAGCGCGCGAGCGCCTCGGGGCCGGCCTGCGCGAGCCGGGCGCAGAAACTCTCCACCGCGGCGTCGAGCTCTGCCGCGGGCACGCACTCGTGCGCGAAGCCGATGCGGTGGGCCTCGCGCGCGGTCAACCTTTCGCCCGAGAGCATGTAGCGGCGTGCCTGCTGCGCGCCCATGGCGCGCACCAGGTAGGGGCTGATCATCGCGGGCACCAGGCCGATGCGCGTCTCGGGCAGAGCGAACTCGGCTTCTTCGGCAGCGACGACGAGGTCGGAAGCGGCCACGAGGCCCATGCCGCCGGCGAACGCCGGCCCATGCACGCGCGCAACGATCGGCTTCGGGTAGAGATGCATGCGGTACAGCAGCTTGGCGAAGCGGCCGGCCTCGCGTCGCGAGCGCGCCTTGGTCATCTTCGCCGCCTTCTCCATCCTCGCCAGATCGCCGCCCGCGCAGAAGGCGGGTCCCCGGCCCGCGAGCACGAGCACGCGCGCGGCGGCGTCTTCCTCCAGCACGTCGAGGGCCGTCTCGAGCGCCGAGAGCAGCTCGTCGTTCAGCGCGTTGCGCACCTCCGGGCGCGACAGCCACAGCCAGGCCGCGGGACCCTTTCTCTGGATGTCGAGGATCACGACCGCGGGCCGTCGCGCGTCAGGGCTGCGAGCGCACGCCCGTCACGACAGCGCGAGCCGCCGGCGCGCCGCCGTGTACTCGGCGGCGAGCTTGGCCACCACGTCCGCGACCGGCACCACCTTGTCGATCTGGCCCACGCCCTGCCCGGCGCTCCAGATGTCGCGCCACACCTTCTTCTCGGCGCCGCTGCCGGTGCCGAAGTTCATCTTGCTGGGGTCCGACTTCGGCAGGTTCGCCGGATCGAAGCCGGCGGCGACGATGCTGTGCTTCAAATAGTTGCCGTGCACGCCGGAGAAGAGATCCGTGTAGACGATGTCGGCAGCGCTCGCCTTGAGGATCTCCTCCTTGTAGCGCTCGGGCACGCTCGCTTCCGGCGTCGCCAGGAAGCGCGTGCCGATGTAGGCGAGGTCCGCGCCCGAGGCGAGCGCAGCGAGGATCGCGTCGCCAGTCGCGATGGCGCCCGAGAGCACGATGGGACCATCGAAGAAGCGCCGCACCTCGCCCACCAGCGCGAAGGGCGAGAGCGTGCCGGCGTGGCCGCCGGCGCCCGCGCACACCAGGATCAGGCCGTCCACGCCCGCTTCCAGCGCCTTCTCGGCGTGGCGCACGTTGATGACGTCGTGCAGCACGATGCCGCCGTAGGCGTGCACCGCCGCCACCACTTCGGTCGGCGCGCGCAGGCTGGTGATGGTGATCGGCACCTTGTGGCGCACGCACACTTCCACATCGTGCTGCAGGCGGTCGTTCGACTTGTGCACGATCTGGTTCACCGCGTAGGGTGCCGCATCCGGCGCGCCCGCGAGCGCCGTCTCGATCTCGGTGAGCCAGGTGTCGAGCGCTTCCTTGGGACGCGCATTGAGCGCGGGAAAGGATCCGACGATCCCGGCCTTGCACTGCTCGATGACGAGCTTCGGATTGCCGGCGATGAACATCGGCGCGGCAATCACCGGGAGTTTGAGGTGCTGCAGGAGGGGCGGCAGCGACATCAGGCGAGCGGCTTGCCCTTGGCGGCGAGCTCGCGCAGGAGCTTGGGCGGCGTGAAGCGCGGCCCGACCTTCTTCGCGAGCTCGTCGGCGCGCTTGACGAACTTCTTCACCCCGACGTGGTTCACGTACTGCAGCGCGCCGCCCGCCCAGGCGGGAAAACCGATGCCGAACACCGAGCCGATGTTGCCGTCGTGCACGTGCTCGAGCACGCCCTCCTCGAGGCAGCGTGCCGTCTCGATCGCCTGGCGGTAGAGCATGCGCTCCTTCAGCTCCTCGAAGTCCCACTGCGCGTTCTTCTTGCCGAAGTGCCTGGCGAGCTCCGGCCACAGGACCTTCCGGCCTTCCTTCGGGTACTCGTAGAAGCCGCCGCCGCCCGCGCGCCCCGGGCGCTTGAACTCCTTCACCATGCGCTGAATCACTTCCTGGCCGGGAAGCGGCGTGTACTTCCTGCCCTCGGCTTCGAGGTCCGCCTTGGTTTGCTCCATGACGTGCACCGAAAGCGACATCGAGGTCTCGTCGATCACCGCGAGCGGCCCCACCGGCATGCCGGCCAGGCGCCCCGCATTCTCGATCACCGCGGCGGGAATGCCCTCCATCAGCATGCTGCAGCCCTCGGCGACGAAGGTGCCGAAAGTACGGCTCGTATAGAAGCCGC
The DNA here is from genome assembly GCA_035718125.1 of Burkholderiales bacterium. Classification (GTDB taxonomy): domain Bacteria; phylum Pseudomonadota; class Gammaproteobacteria; order Burkholderiales; family SG8-39; genus JAABQT01. Next base: position 2,996 of record DASTHP010000124.1, read on the forward strand.
GCGAGTCGTTCACCACGATCGGGATCTTGCCGATCTGCTGCACGTAGTCGTAGGCGCGTGCCAGCGTCTCGGCGGAGGTCTTCCTGCCCTTGATGATCTCGACGAGCTGCATCTTGTCCACCGGCGAGAAGAAATGCAGACCGATGAAGTGCTCGGGCTTGGCGGACGCCTGCGCGAGGCTGGTGATCGGCAACGTCGAGGTATTGGAGGCGAAGATGCCGCCCGGCGCGAGCATCGGCTCGGCTTCCTTCGTCACCTGGGCCTTGAGGTCGCGCTTCTCGAACACCGCCTCGATGAGGAGGTCGCAGCCCTCGAGGTCCTGCACATTCGCTGTCGGCTTGATGAAACCGGGAACCTGCGGACGGTTGCGCTTCTCGGCGAGCCGCTCGCTGTAGGCCTTGCCCTTCTGCGCGGCTTCGAGGGTCACGTCCTTCAGGATGCAGGGCACGCCGCGGCTTGCGTTCGCCCAGGCGATGCCGCTGCCCATCATGCCAGCGCCGAGGATGCCGACCTTCTGCGCCTTCCACTTCGGCACGTCCTTCGGGCGCGAAGCGCCCGAGCGGATCGCCGTGCGGTTGAAGAACAAGGTGATCAGGTTCTTCGCCACCGGGCCGACCGCGAGCTTCGCGATGTAGCGCGACTCGATCCTGAGCGCGGTATCGAAATCCACGCTCGCGCCCTCCACCGCCGCGGCCATGATCGCCTCGGGCGCGGGATAGAGGCCCCGCGTCTTCTCGATCAGCATCGCCGGCGCGATGGTGAGCATCTGCGCGATCTGCGGGCTCGCGGGCGTGCCACCCGGGATGCGGTAGTTCTCCTCGTCCCAGGGCTGCTTGGGCGCGGGATTCTTCGCGATCCACTCGCGCGCCATGCGCAACAGGTCCTCTCGATTGGCGGCGAGGCCCTGCAGGAAGCCGAGCTTCGCAGCTTCCGCGGGGCGCATGGTCTTGCCTTCCATCAGCATCGGCAGCGACGCCTGGATGCCGAGCAGGCGCACCGTCTTCGTCACGCCGCCCGCGCCCGGCAGGAGGCCGAGCGTCGCCTCGGGCAGGCCCAGCTCGATCTTGTCGTCGTTCAGGCAGATGCGGCAGTGGGCGGAGAGCGCGAGCTCCCAGCCGCCGCCGAGCGCCGCGCCTTCGAGCGCGGCCACCACGGGCTTGCCGAGTTTTTCCAGCGCGCGAAAGTCGTGCTTGATGGCCTCGAGCTCCGCGAAGAAGCGCGGCGCGTCCTTCTCGGTGAGCTTGAGGACGTCCTTCAGCTCCGCGCCGGCGAAGAAGGTCTTCTTCGCCGAGCACAGGATTACGCCCGCGATCGCGTCCTTTTCCTTCTGCAGCCGCTCCACCGAGGCGTGGAAGGCCTTCTTCCACGCCTCGGTCATGGTGTTGACGGCCGCGCCGGGCGCGTCGAGGGTCAGGGTGACGATACGGTCGTCACCCTTTTCATAGCGAACGGGCATCAGAGGCGCTCGACGATGGTGGCGATGCCCATGCCGCCGCCGACGCACAGCGTGGCCAGGCCATAGCGCAGCTTGCGGCGCTCGAGCTCGTCGATCAGCGTGCCGAGAATCATCGCGCCGGTCGCGCCCAGCGGGTGTCCCATGGCGATCGAGCCGCCGTTGACGTTCACCTTCTCCTCGGGCACGCCCATCTCCTTCATGAACTTCATCGGCACCACCGCAAAGGCCTCGTTCACTTCGAACAGGTCGATCTGGTCGATCTTGAGCTTCGCCTTGGCGAGGGCCTTGCGCGCCGCGGGCATGGGTCCGGTGAGCATGATCGTCGGGTCCGCGCCGGAGAGCGCGGCGGCGACGATGCGCGCGCGCGGCTTGAGGCCCAGCGCCTTGCCCTTTTTCTCGGTGCCGATCAGGACCGCCGCCGAGCCGTCCACGATGCCGGAGGAGTTTCCCGCCGTGTGCACGTGGCGGATGCGCTCCACCTGCGGGTAGCGGCGAATCGCCACCGCGTCGTAGCCCATCTCGCCCACCTTGTCGAAGGAGGTCTTGAGCGCAGCGAGGGCTTCGAGCGTGGTGTGCGCCTTGATGAACTCGTCGAAGTCGAGGATCGGATTGCCGACCTCGTCC
>DASTHP010000125.1:0-3068 GCA_035718125.1 Burkholderiales bacterium
AGCGCCGCGGGCAGGAACGAGTTGCGCGAGGCATTGATCCCGAGGGTGATCTGGTCCTGCTTGCCCGCGAGATAGCGGTAGTCGAGCGTGCCGCCCCAGCTGTCGCGCGCCTTGGTGTCGTCCAGCCAGAAACGCCCCGCCGTCGCCGCGAAGCGCACGTTGTGCACGCCCTGGTTGTAGCCCATGCCGGCGCGCAGGTCCACGGTCCCGAACTCCGCGATATCCAGGTCGCGGAACAGCCGCGCGCGTCCCTCCCCGCCCGCAAAGATGGTGAACCGGTCGGTCAGCGCGTGGATCAGCTCGCCTCCGGCGGTGAAGGCGCTGTACTGGTCGCCTTGCGCCAGCGCCGACTGCGGCAGGAGCAGCGTGCCGCCGCCCGCGAGCGTGACTTCGCTGATGCGCGTGGCCGACTGCGGGTTGGTGTCGTAGCCGTAGCCGAATTCGAGGTAGGCGAAGCCCACGGTCCTCTTGCCGGCGAGATACTGGTCGGCCGCGTTGCCGTAGATCTGCGCCTGCTGGCGCAAGTCGGGCGGCAGGTTCTCGAAGCGCAGCACCGTCTCGAATTCGAGCTTGGCGCGCGCGAAGTCGCCCAGCGCGAGGTAGGCGCGGCCCATCTCCAGGCGCACGCCGACGAAGTTCGGCTCCACCGCCAGGATGCGTTCGTAGATGAAGCTCGCCTTGCTGGGCTGCCCGCTCTCCAGCGCGGAACGGGCGAGCAGGTAGTCGAACTTGAGGTCCCCTGCCAGCCGGTCCTCGTGCGGCTCGAGGAGCTTGTAGGCCTCGGCATAGCGGCCGGCGCGCACCAGGGATTCCCCTTGCGCGACCAGCTGCGCGTCGGATTGCGCCCAAGCGACGGCTGCGACCGACCAGGCCAATGCGACCACCAATGCGCGCCAGAACCGCCCCACTTGTTCCCCCCGGGACCCGCCCAAGAAACCCCCGCGGAAATGCTAGACGACGCAAGGGGGCGGACGCAAACTGCTGCCGCCCTCGGGCAGCGCTTTGGCGGCGGTTTCGTGTAAGACGTTGTCAGAACTGCACGGCCGGACAGCGTCGGGCCCGCGGTCCGCGATGCGCCGGACGCCGGGCCGCCGCCGCGCTGCCCCGGAGTACAATCCGCCGGCCACACGCCAAAAAGTAACCAACCGGTTCAAACCAGGGAGACAGGATCCATGCGTCCGTTCCGCAGCTTGCTGCTTGCCGCCGCGCTCGCGGCCATCGCCGGCGCCGCCGGCGCCCAGACCTACCCGAACAAGCCGATCCGCATCATCGTGCCCTACGCCGCGGGCGGCACCTCCGACATCCTGGCGCGCCAGATCGGCCCGAAGCTCACCGAGGCCTGGGGCCAGCCGGTGATCGTAGAGAACAAGCCGGGTGCAAACGGCAACGTCGGCGCCGATTTCGTCGCCAAGAGCGCGCCCGACGGCTACACGCTGCTGCTCACCGACCTCGGCGGCCTGGTGATCAGCCCGAGCGTCTATCCGAAGCTGCCCTTCGATCCGTCGAAGGACTTCTCGCCGGTGGTGATGGTCTCGTACTCGCCGCACGTGCTCGCTGCGCATCCGGCGCAGCCGTTCAACTCCGTGAAAGAGTTGATCGCCTTCGCCAAGGCCAACCCCGGCAAGCTCAATTTCGCGGTCTCGGGCATCGGCGGTGCGCCGCAGCTCGCCGGCATCGAGTTCGCGCAGCGCACCGGCGTCAACTGGACCTATATTCCCTACAAGGGCGGCGCCGACGCTGTCACCGCCGTGGTGGCGGGCCAGGCCGACGTGCTGTTCAACGGCATGCTCGCGACGTGGCCCTCGGTCACCGGCGGCAAGCTCAAGCCCCTGGCGATCTCCAGCGCGCAACGCGTTCCCTCGGCGCAGAGCACGCCGACCGTGGCAGAGAACGGGCTGCCCGGCTTCGAGACCGGCTCCTTCCAGGGCGTGGTCGGCGCCGCGGGCATTCCCCGCGAGACCGTGGCCAAGCTCAATACCGAGCTCGCCAAGGTACTCAACACCACCGAGATGAAGGAGCGCTTCGCCAAGCAGGGCACCGAGGTGCGCACGGGCAGTCCCGAGAGCCTCGGCGACTGGATGCGAGCGAGCCAGGCGCGCTGGGCGAAAGTGGTGAAGGAGTCCGGGGTCAAGTTCGAATGAAGCTCGAGCTGCCGCAGAACGCGTTCAAGCGCGCGCTGAAGGCGGGGCAGGCGCAGATCGGCCTTTGGTCGAGCCTGTCGTCGAACTACTCGGTGGAAGTGATCGCCGGGGCGGGCTACGACTGGATCCTGCTCGACATGGAGCACTCGCCGAACGACCTCGAGAGCCTGCTCGCGCAGCTGCAGGCGGCAGCGCCCTACCCGACGCACCCGGTGGTGCGCGTGCCCTGGAACGACATGGTGACCATCAAGCGCGTGCTGGACGCCGGCGCGCAGTCGCTGCTCATTCCCTACGTGCAGAACGCAGCGGAGGCAAAGGCGGCGGTCGCCAACACGCGCTATCCGCCCGCGGGCGTGCGCGGCGTGGCCGGCACCACGCGCGCCACGCGCTTTGGCCGCGTCAAGGACTACGCCAAGCGCGCGCACGAGGAGCTCTGCGTGCTGGTGCAGCTCGAGACCAAGCCTGCGCTCGATGAGATCGAGAAGGTGGCGGCGGTCGAAGGCGTGGACGGCATCTTCATCGGTCCCGCCGACCTGCACGCCTCGATGGGGTATACGGGCGAGACGGCGAATCCGGCCGTGCTGCCGCTCATCGAGGAGTCCATGCGGCGCATTCGTAAAGCCGGCAAGGCGCCCGGCTACCTTTCCCCGGTGGAAGCCGACGCGAAGCGCATGCTCGCGGCCGGCGCGCAGTTCGTCGCGGTGGGCGCCGACGTCGGCTTGCTCGCGCGCGGCGCGGAAAACCTCCTAGCCAAATTCAAGCCATGAAACCCGAAGTCATCGTCACCACCAAGCTTTTCCCCCGCACCCAGGAACGCCTGGAGGGCGCATTCACCTGCCACAAGCTGCACGAGGCCGCCGACCGCACGGCCTTCCTGAAGGAGCTCGCGCCGCGCGTGCGCGCGCTCGCCACCTTCGGGCCGGCGGG
>DASTHP010000126.1:0-9027 GCA_035718125.1 Burkholderiales bacterium
GTCGCGGCCGGCGCGCACCAGCTGCAGCGCCTGGGCGACGAACTCGATCTCGCGGATGCCGCCGGGGCCCAGCTTGACGTGCTCGGCGAGCTCGCGGCGCGCGACCTCGCGGCGCACTTCCGCGTGCAGGCCGCGCATGGCGGCGAGCGTGCCGTAGTCGAGGTACTTGCGGAACACGAAAGGACGCACGATGGCGGCGAGCGCGTCGTGGCCGCCGCCGGTGAGCGCGCGCGCCTTGATCCAGGCATAGCGCTCCCACTCGCGCCCCTGGGTGACGAAATAGTTCTCCAGCGCGTCGAAGCTCGTGACCAGCGGCCCCGCATCGCCGTACGGGCGCAGGCGCATGTCGACGCGGAACGCGAAGCCGTCCGCGGTGATTTCCGCCAGCAGCCCGATCAGCTTCCTGCCCGCGCGCTCCAGCGCCTGCGCGTCCGCCCCGTCCGGGTGCAGGAAGATCAGGTCGACATCGGAGGACACGTTGAGCTCGCGTCCCCCCAGCTTGCCCATGGCGACCACGACCAGGTCGCGCGCGCCCGTCCAGGCGAGCGCCGCCTCGATCTCCAGCTCGGCGAGATCGCTCATCGTCGCGCAGACTTCGGCGAGGTCGGCGCGTCCCGCCAGGTCGCGCGCCATCACGCGCAGCAGGACGCGCTGGCGCAGGCGCCGCAGGCGGTGCTTGATGTCGGCCTCGCCGTCGCGCGGCGCCCCCTGGAGCGCCGCCGCCATCTCGGCGCGCGAGAAAGGCTCGTTCGCGCGCAGTTCCGCCGACAGTTCGGGCCGCGCGGCAAGGCTCTGCTGCGCGTACCGCGAAAGGCCGATTTTGCCAATTGGATCGGGCATATACGGTTAAAATGGACGGGTGGCGCGACTCGCGGAAAGAACTTTTCGCGCCGCAGTGCCCCAAACCTGCGGGTCTAGGGTGATTTCCACTTGAAGCCCGCACGACTATAGGGGCAACGCGAAGGGCGATGCAATCCTCGGATCGATCCTCGGCCGGCGCCACGCTGCTGCGCGTGCTGGAGGTGCTGGCTTGGACGGCCTACTTCGCCTTTGCCGCGACATTCCTCGCGCTGCGCTTCTGGCTGCTGCCGCAGGTCGAGCACCGCCAGGGTGAGGTGGTGGCGGCGCTCACGCGCGTCATCGGCTTGCCGGTGACCATCGGCGCGCTGCGCGCCGACTGGGACGGCCTGCGGCCGCGGCTGATCGTCTCGAGCCTGCGCATCTACGACCGCGAAGGGCGCGAGGCGCTCGCGCTGCCCTCGGTCGAGCCGGTGGTCTCGTGGGCCACGCTGCCGGCGCTGGAGCTGCGCCTGCACAGCCTGGTCATCGACGGCCCGCGGCTGGTCGTGCGGCGCGATGCGCAGGGTGCCCTGCACGTGGCAGGGCTGGATGTCGAGGCGACCGGCGCCGAGTTGCCGGGCGGCGCGGGTGCGGCCGGCCTCGGCCTCGCCGGCTGGGTCCTCAACCAGCGCGAGATCGAGATCCGCAACGCCGAGATCGAGTGGCGCGACGAGCTGCGCGGCGCGCCGCCGCTCGTGCTGCGCAACCTGCAGTTCCGCTTGCGCAACCGCGGCGACTTGCATCAGGTCGGCCTGTCGGCCCGGCCCCCGCGCGAGCTGGGCACCTCGCTCGAGCTGCGCGCCGCCGTGCAGGCGAGCGACGCGGCCAATCCGGCGGCCTGGACGGGGCGCGCCTACGCCGAGCTCGGCAATACGGATCTGGCCGCCTGGAAGCCCTGGATCGAGTATCCCGTGGATGTCAGCAGTGGCCAGGGGGCGCTGCGCGTCTGGGCGAGCTTTGGCGAGGGCAAGGTGCTCGATGCCAAGGCCGACCTCGCGCTCGGCAACGTGGCGGCACGCCTGGGCAGGGATTTGCCGGTGCTGCAGATCACGAGCGTGCGCGGGCGCGTGGAGGGTCGCCAGATCGCGCATGGCTACGAGTTCGGCGTGCGCCGACTCGCCCTGGTGCCTGCGCAAGGCGAATCTCTCGAGGGCACGAGCTTCAGCGCCAGCTGGGAAGAGGCGCAGGGCGCGGACCCGGCGCGCGGTGCGCTGCGCGCGGAGCTGATCGAGCTCGGGCCGCTGGCACGCCTGGCGGAGTACCTGCCGTTTCCTCGCGACCTGCGCACGCTGCTCGCGGAGCTCGCGCCGCAAGGCAAGCTCCGCGACGTCAATTTCCGCTGGAGCGGCGAGGTGCCCTCGCAGGTGCGCTACCAGGCGCAGGCGCGCTTCGAGGGCCTGACCCTGGCCGCCTGGCGCGCGGTCCCGGGCTTCGCCAACCTTTCCGGCCGGGTCCAGGCGAACGAGACGCGGGGCAGCGTGCAGCTGGCCGCGCGCGATGCCGAGATCGACATGCCGCGCGTCTTCCCCGTATCGCGCCTGCGGTTCGGCGCGCTGGACGGCGAAGTCGGCTGGGAGCGGCACGACGACACGCGCTTCACGGTGCGCCTGGCGAACTTCGGCTACGCCAACGACGACCTGGCGGGCACCGCATCCGGCCTGTATTCCTACAGCGGCGACGGCCCCGGCACCATCGACCTCACCGCGCGTCTGACGCGGGCGAGCGGGCGCAACCTGCACCGCTACTTGCCGCTTTCCTCGATCATGGGCGAGAAGACGCGTGCCTGGCTGGTGGGCGCGATCCGGGGCGGCGAGACCAACGACGCACGGCTGCGCCTGCGCGGCGACCTGCGCGAGTTCCCCTTCGCCAGGCCGGAGCAGGGCGAGTTCCGCATCGCCGTGCAGGTGCGCGACGCGGTGCTCGCGTTCGCGGAAGGCTGGCCGAGGATCGAGGAGATCGACGGCGAGCTGCTGTTCGAGCGCAATCGCATGGAGATCGACGGCCGCCGCGGGCGCTCCCTCGGCGCCAGCCTCTCCAACGTGCGCGTCACCATTCCGAACCTCGGCGCGCCCGATGCCACGCTCGGCATCCAGGGCAACGCCCAGGGGCCCACGGCGCAGTTCCTCGAGTACATCCGCCAAAGCCCGCTGCGCGAGGCGACCGGCGACTTCGCCGACGGCGCCGACGCCAAGGGCGAGGGGCGCCTGCGGCTCAAGCTCGCCATTCCGTTCGCCAAGCCGGAGGCCATCCAGTTGCAGGGGGATTTCCGCTTCGTGGGCAACACGCTCGTGCTCGACCCCGGGCTGCCGCCGATGGAGCGCGCGACCGGCGCCGTGTCCTTCACCGAGAAGTCGGTCCAGGTGAGCGAAGCATCGGCGCGCTTCCTCGGCGGCCCCCTCGCGATCAGCGGCGGCAGCGGGCGCGGCGGTGACCTGACGCTGATCGCGCGCGGGGCATTCACCGTCGAGGCGCTCGAGCCGCTCATCGAACCGTCCTGGCGCGGACTGCTGAAGGGATCGGCGCCGTACACGGCGACCATCCTCTCGCGCGGCAAGCGGCCTACGCGCGTGATCGTCGAATCGACGCTCGCCGGCGTGGCGAGCGAGCTGCCGCCGCCGCTGGACAAGGCGGCCGCGACCGCGCTGCCCTTGCGCGTGGCGATACTCGCGAGCGAGGGCACCGAGCGCACCTTCGTCACGCTCGGCACCGTATTACGCGCGGAGCTGCTGCGCCGCGGCGGCGACGGCAAGCAGCTGGAGCGGGCGGCGATCGCATTCAGCCCGCCGCAGGGCGGACGCCTGCGCATGCCGGAGGAACGCGGCACGGTGCTCGCCTACGGCAGCCTCGAGCGGCTGGACCTCGACCACTGGGTGCGGTTGGCCGGGCGCGAGGCGCGGGACGCACCGGCCCTGAAGCTCGCCACCGATCTCGTCATCGGCAAGCTCGACGCGTTCGGCAGGCGGCTCGAGAACATCAAGGTGAAGGCGGCGACCGAGCCCGAGGGCTGGTCGGCCGCGCTGGAGTCGAAAGACATCCTCGGCAACGTGTCCTACCGCACCGCGGAACGCGGCAAGCTGGTGGCGCGCATGTCGCGCTTCGTCGACCCGCCCGAAAGCCCGGCGGCAGGGCCCGCCCGCGACCTCGAGGACCTGCCGGCGGCGCTCGACCTGGTCGCCGACAGCTTCAATTTCCGCGGCAAGGAGTTCGGCAGCATGCAGGTCGTCGCGCACCGGGAGGACCGGGACTGGGTACTGGAGCGGGTGGCGATGCGCAACCTCGACGGCTCGCTCATCGGCAAGGGCCGCTGGCGCGTCGGTGCCGGCGCGAGCACCTCGTTCGAGGTCGACGTGGACGCGAGCGATGTCGGGCGGCTGCTGGAGCGCTTCGGCTATCCGGGCATGGTGGCCGGCGGCAGCGCGCAGGGCCAGATGTCTGTGCGCTGGAACGGCGACCCGGCGCCGATCGACTACGCAAGCCTGAACGGCAACCTGAACCTGCACGCGAAGGATGGCCAGTTCCTGGAGATCAAGCCCGGCATCGGCAAGCTGCTGTCGCTGCTCAGCCTGCAGATGCTGCCGCAGCGCATCACGCTGGATTTCAGCGATGTGTTCTCCAAGGGATTCAAGTGGACCCGCATCGATGCCACCGCGCAAATCGCCGACGGCGTGATGGAGACGCGCGACCTGCGCATGCAGGGATCGGCGGCCGAGGTGGTGATGACCGGCAAGGCGGACATCGCACGCGAGACCCAGGACGTCGTCCTGCGCGTGACGCCCGCGCTGGGCGCCTCGGCAGCCACCGTGGTCGGTGTCTTCAATCCGATCGCCGGCATCGCCACCTACATCGGGCAGAAGGCCCTCAAGGACCCGCTGGGCCAGATCTTCTCCTACGAGTACGCCATCACCGGGCCCTGGGCCGACCCGAAGGTGGTCAGGTTGAAGCCGCTCGGCGCGCCCGGCAACCAGGCCCCGCACTCGCCCGACTGAACGGACCGCACATGAACGCCGAATCCCTGCTCACCACCGCCGATGCCTGCCTGCTCGCGCCCTACGACCTGGAGCCACGCGGACTCGAGCGCGTGTTCGCGGCGCTCGCGCGGCGGCGCGTCGAGCACGCGGACCTCTACTTCCAGTACACGCGCGCCGAGGGCTGGAGCCTGGAGGAGGGCATCGTCAAGGCGGGCAGCTTCTCGATCGAGCAAGGCGTGGGCGTGCGCGCGATCTCGGGCGAGAAGACCGCCTTCGCGTATTCGGACGAAATCAGCGCGCGAGCGCTGGAGGACGCAGCGCGCGCGACGCGCGCCATCGCGGCAGCGGGCCAATCCAGGGCCATTCGCGCAGGCGGCACGGCAGCGCGCCGCCGCCCTCCCGTGCCTGCGCGCTACCTTCCCCTCGACCCGCTCGCCTCGCTGCCGGCGGAAGCGAAAGTGGCGATGCTCGAGAAGCTCGAGCGCCTGTGCCGCGCGGCCGATCCGCGCGTCGTGCAGGTGATGGCGCACCTGGGCGGCGAATATGAAGTGGTGCTGATCGCGCGCTCCGATGGCCTGCTGGCGGCGGACGTGCGGCCGCTGGTGCGCCTGTCGGTGCAGGTGATCGCGGAGCAGGACGGCCGCCGCGAGAGCGGCAGTGCCGGCGGCGGCGGCCGCACGGACTACGCGCATTTCACCGACGCCGTGCTCGAGGAAACCGCGCGGCAGGCGGTGCACCAGGCGCTGGTCAACCTGGAAGCGGGACCGGCGCCTGCCGGCACCATGACCGTGGTGCTGGGCCCGGGCTGGCCGGGCATCCTGCTGCACGAGGCAGTCGGCCACGGACTGGAGGGCGACTTCAACCGCAAGGGCAGCTCGGCATTCGCCGGCAGGCTCGGCGAACGCGTCGCCGCGCCCGGCGTGACGGTGATCGACGACGGCACGCTGCCGCACCGGCGCGGCTCGCTCACCGTGGATGACGAGGGCAATCCGACGCGGCGCACCGTCCTCATCGAGGACGGCGTGCTGCGCGGCTACATGCAGGACAGCCTGAACGCGCGGCTCATGAAGATGCCGGTCACCGGCAACGGCCGGCGCGAGTCCTTTGCGCACCTCACGCTGCCGCGCATGACCAACACCATCATGCTCGCCGGCGCGCACGATCCCGCGGAGATCCTGAAGAGCGTGCGCAAGGGCCTGTACGCCGTGAACTTCGGCGGCGGGCAGGTGGACATCACCAGCGGCAAGTTCGTGTTCTCGGCGGCGGAGTCCTACCTGATCGAGGACGGCCGCGTGACGCGCCCGGTGAAGGGCGCGACGCTGATCGGCAACGGCCCCGAGGCGCTCACGCGCGTCTCGATGATCGGCAACGACCTCAAGCTCGACCCCGGCGTGGGCACCTGCGGCAAGGAGGGGCAATCGGTGCCGGTGGGCGTGGGCCAGCCGACGCTGCGCATCGACGGCCTGACCGTGGGCGGGACGGCGTAACCGGGGTAACATTTCCGGCACCGGCAGTGAACGCGAGGAGGCGCGCATGGCGGCCAAACCGAAACTCTGCGGCAGGTGCAGCGGCGCAATGAGTCCCGCAACCCTCGAGAAGGTTTCCGCGGCCGATGGCCCGGTGCGCCTGCACCTGCTCGGGCTTCCCGTGTTCGCGTGCGGCAAGGGCCACCGCGCGCCCGTGCACCGCGAGTTCATGGTCTGGCTGATGCGCGAGCTGCGCGAAAAGCACGTGGCGACGATCCCGGGCGGGGAGGTGAAGGGGATGCTGTTCAAGAAGTACCACTGCGCCTGTGGCGCCGAGCTCCCCGCGCAGGTTGCGCGCGAGGCGAGCTTCGGCTTCGACCTCGCGTTCCCCGAGGCGCCGGCGTTCCGCGGCGAGTTCGAGTTGCCGGTCTACCAGTGCAGCGGCTGCGGCAAGGAGCAGGCGCGCTCGGGCAAGGAGCTTGCGGGCGTGGCGCCCGTGGTGGTGGCGGCGCTGAACGACGCCGCGGGCTTCCCCCACAGCGGATGAACCTGCCCGCCAACCAGACGCGCCACCTCGCCGGGCCGGATGCGCTCGCGCGCGAGATCCCGGACGGCGCGTCGATCGGCTTGCCGCCCGACTACTCGCCCGTGGCGATGGCGGTGGTGCGCGCGCTGGTGCGCCGTGGCGCGAAGGACCTGAAACTGATCGGCGTGCCGGTGCTCGGCCTGTGCGCCGATATCCTGATCGGCGCGGGCTGCGTGCGCGAAGTCGAGACCAGCGCGGTGACGCTCGGCGAGGCGGGGCTCGCGCCGCGCTTCACCGAGGCGGCGGAGAAGGGGGCCATCAAGGTCATCGACGCCACCTGCCCGATGATCCATACGGGCCTGCAGGCCACCGAAAAGGGCGTGCCGTTCATGCCGCTGCGCGGCGTGCTCGGGGCCGACCTGGTGAAGCACCATCCGGACTGGAAGACCATCGACAATCCCTATGCCAAGGGCGATCCGATCCTGCTCGCCAAGGCCATCGTGCCGGACGTGGCGCTGTTCCACGCGCGCTGGGCGGACGAAGCGGGCAACGTCTGGGTCGGGCGGCGCAGGGAACTCGCCACCATCGCGCATGCGTCCAAGGCCTGCTACGTCAGCTACGAGGAGCTCAAACCCGGCGACATGCTCGATGAAGAGCTGCTCGCGCCGGGCTGCATCGGCTCGGTGTACGTCACCGCGGTCGCGCCCGCGCCGCGCGGCGCCTGGCCGCTCGGCGTGCCCGGCGCCTACGGCATCGACGATGCGCACCTCATGCACTACGCGCGACTGGCGAAGACGGCGGCGGGCTTCCGGCAGTACCTCGACGAATTCGTCTTCAAGACCGTCGCCGCGTGAGCTACGCGAGGGAAGAACTGCTCGCGGTCGCCATCGCGAGGCTGATCGGCGACGCGCGGCACGTGGCGGTGGGGGCCGCTTCGCCGATCCCCGCGATGGCGGTGTTCCTGCTGCAGCAGAAGAACCGCGGGATGCCGCGCGTGTCGCTCCTGCAAAAGCGCAGCGGCAATCCCTTCACCGAGGGGTCGCGCGAGCTCTTCGACCTCGCGGGGCAGGGGCGCATCGACGTGTTCTTCCTCGGCGGCGCGCAGATCGACGGCGAGGCGAACATCAACCTGGTGGAAGCCGAGGGCAAGCGCTTTCCCGGCTCGTTCGGCTCGGCGTTCATGTACTTCGCGGCGAAAAAGACGATTCTCTTTCGCGAGGAGCACTCGCCGCGCGTGCTGGTGAAGAAGGTGGACTTCGTTTCCGCGCCGGGATGGAGCCCGCCCGAGGTGCAACGGCGAGGCGGGCCGGCGGCGCTGCTCACCGGCAAGGCGCTCTTCGCCTGGCAGAAGGACGCGCGCCGCTTCCGCCTGGAGAGCGTGCACCCGGACTCGAGCGCGCAGGACGTGCGCGCGAATACCGGCTTCGAGTACGACGCGCCGGCCTCGGTGCCGCAGACGGCGCCGCCGACGAGCGCGGAGCTGGCGCTGATCCGCGGACCGGTGGCCCGCGTCATCGCCGAGAACTACCCGGGATTCGCCAAGCGCGTCTGGCGGGGCTAGCTGGAGGGCGCCCAGTCCCGCGAGCGCCGCACCGCCTCGCGCCACTGCCCGAGCAGCTCCTGGGCGTGGCTGCGATCCATCTGCGGCTCGAAGCGCCGGCCCACCTGCCAGCGCGCGGCGAGCGCCTCGCGCGAGGGCCATAGCCCGACCGCCAGCCCTGCGAGGTACGCGGCGCCGAGCGCAGTGGTTTCCAGCACCTTCGGCCGCACCACGGGCACGCCGAGGATGTCGGCCTGGAACTGCATCAGCAGGTCGTTCGCCGCCGCGCCGCCGTCGACGCGCAGTTCCGAGAGCTGCTCGCCGGAATCCTTCTGCATCGCCTCCAGCACGTCCGCGCTCTGGTAGGCGATTGACTCGAGCGCCGCGCGCGCGAGATGCGCCCGGCCGGCGCCCCGGGTGAGCCCGACGATCGTGCCGCGCGCATAGGGATCCCAGTGCGGCGCGCCCAGGCCGGTGAACGCCGGGACGAGATACACGCCGCCGTTATCCGGCACGCTCGCCGCGAGGGTCTCGATCTCGTTCGACGACGCGAAGAACTGCATCTCGTCGCGCAGCCACTGCACGACGGCGCCGGCGATGAAGACGCTGCCCTCGAGCGCGTACTCCTTGCGGCTGCCGGTCTGCGCGCACGAAGTGGCGACCAGGCCGTGCGCGGAATCGATCGCC
>DASTHP010000127.1:0-5884 GCA_035718125.1 Burkholderiales bacterium
CCGCTCGCCGACCCGACGCGCCCGCCCAACGTGTTGCCGGAGACCGCCGAGGCGGCGTTCGTCGAGGGCCCGCGGCTGCAGTCGGTGCTGATCTCCCCCGGCCGCCGCAGCGCGGTGATCAGCGGCACGACTGTGGCCCAGGGCGGAAGATTCGGCGATGCCCGCGTGGAGTTGATCTCCGAGTCCGCCGTCGTGCTCCGGTATGCCGATCGCAGGGAAACGCTGCAACTGCTTCCCAGTCAAGACAAGCGCGCGCGCCGCGCAGCCGCCACACGGAAGGAAAACTCACAATGAAGCGACTGATCGCCTGGTTCTGCCTCGTCAGCGTCGCAGCCTGCAGCTATCCGCCGCCGCGGCTCACCAGCGTCGACCCCGAGATCAAGGCGCAGCTTCCGGATCCGGCAGCGGGGCGCAAGCCGCCGGCCGGCGCGCTTCCGGACCAGGCGCTGCTGCCACCCTTGCGCATGGAGATGCCCGCCGTGCAGGGTCGGCCGATCGACCCGCGCTTCGACCTCTCGGTCAACAACGCGCCGGCGCCGCAGGTCTTCATGTCGATCGTCTCGGGCACGCGCTACTCGATGCTGCTCAACCCTGAAGTCACCGGGATGGTCACGGTGAACCTGAAGGACGTCACCATCGTCGAGGCGCTCGACTCGCTGCGCGAGCTCTACGGCTACGAATATCGCATCGACGGCACGCGCATCTTCGTGCAGCCGGCGGGGCTGCAGACCAAGATCTACCGGGTCAACTACCTGGTCGGCAAGCGCAAGGGCAAGAGCGACCTGCGCGTGCAATCGGGGTCGCTCGCCGATACCGCGGGAACCACGACCCCGCCTGTTCCGGTCAGCTACGCCTCGCCCTACCCGCCAGGCCAGTCTGCGGCGGACTCCTCCGCCAGGTACGGGTCCGGGCGCACGGTCGAGAGCACGCGCCTTGAGACAGAGACGAATAGCGACTTCTGGGGCGACCTGCGTGTCGCGCTCAATACCATCGTGGGCGGTGGCGCCGGGCGGCAAGTGGTGATCACGCCGCAATCGGGGATCGTGCTGGTGCGCGCCTATCCGCAGGAGCTGCGCGCGGTGGAGAACTTCCTGCGCGAAACCCGCGTTACGGTAGAGCGGCAGGTGATGCTCGAGGCGAAGGTGGTCGAGGTGTCGCTGAACGACGGCTTCCAGTCGGGAATCAATTGGAGCCTATTCCGCACCAACGAGTCGCCGTTCGGCTCGATCGGCATGTTCGGCAACAACACGCGGCTCGGCACATCGACCAGCGGAGTGAGCAACCTCAGCGGCGGCATTGCGGCGGATCCGCTGGCCGGAACGGTGACAACGCTGACGACGGCCGCGAAGAACCCGGGCGCGGTCTTCGGACTGGCGTTCCAGACCTCCAACTTCTCGGCGCTGCTGTCGTTCCTGGATTCGCAGGGCACGACCCAGGTGCTCTCCAGCCCACGCATCGCCACGCTCAACAACCAGAAGGCGGTGCTCAAGGTCGGCACCGACG
The DNA here is from genome assembly GCA_035718125.1 of Burkholderiales bacterium. GTDB lineage: Bacteria > Pseudomonadota > Gammaproteobacteria > Burkholderiales > SG8-39 > JAABQT01. The sequence goes on from DASTHP010000127.1 coordinate 1,504, forward strand.
AGTTCTTCGTCACCAATGTCGCGACCGTCACGACGACGACGGGAACCACCACGCAGCAGACCCCGACGGTGACCGTGGCGCCGTTCTTCTCCGGAGTGATGCTCGATGTCACGCCGCAGATCGACGAGGGAAACAACATCACGCTGCACATCCATCCGTCGATCAGCGAGGTCACCGAGTCGCGCACCGTCGTGGATCTGGGTGGCTCGATTCCCTCGATCACCTTGCCGCTGGCGAGATCCCAGATCAACGAGTCCGACACCGTGGTGCGCGTCACCGACGGCAACATCGTGGCAATCGGCGGGCTGATGTTCATGGCGCTGCGCGACAACCGCACAGGCATTCCGGGTGTAGCGGACGCCAACGTGCTGCTGCGCAATACCGACCGGGCCAAGACGAAACGCGAGATCGTGATCCTGCTCAAGCCGACCGTGATCCAGAACGATCTCAGCTGGTCCGACGACATGCGCGACATGCGGCAGCGCTACGAGCGCATGATCCCGCCCGCAAAAGAGGAGAAGCCGCAATGAACTACCACCGGCATTTCGGCCTGCGCGAAGCACCTTTCAGCATTACCCCCGATACCAGCTTCTTCTACGCCTGCCGCAGCATCCAGGAGGCGCTCAATACCCTGCTGATCGCGATCTCGAACGGCGAAGGTTTCATCAAGATCACCGGCGAGGTCGGTACCGGCAAGACGCTGCTCTGCAGGAAGTTCCTCGCCACGCTCGGCGCGGGCTGGGCGAGCGCCTACGTGCCCAATCCCAGCCTGGAACCGCGCGCGCTCGTGCAGGCGGTGGCCACCGAGCTCGGCGTGCGCCTGGACAGCAGCGTGGACCAGCACCAGCTGCTCAAGGGCATTACGCTGGCACTGCTCGCCCACGCGCGCCAGGGCAGGCGCGTGGTGATCTGCATGGATGAGAGCCAGGTGATGCCGCTCGAGACCCTGGAGACGCTGCGGCTGCTGACGAACCTGGAGACCGAAAAGAGGAAGCTCCTGCAGGTGGTGCTGTTCGGGCAGCCCGAGCTCGACCGCAAGCTGGCCTCGGCGTCGATCCGGCAGCTGCGCCAGCGCATTACCTTCCACTACGACCTGACGGGACTGGACCGCGAAGAGATCGGGGCCTATGTAGCGCACCGGCTGCAAATCGCGGGACATGCTGGCGCGGCGCTGTTCGACAGCGGCGCGCTTGCCGCGCTGCATCGCGCAAGCCGCGGCATTCCGCGCCTGGTGAACATCCTCGCGCACAAGGCGATGCTGGTGGTGTACGGCGAAGGCGGGCAACGCGTCATGCGGCGCCACGTCCACGTCGCAGCCGACGATACGCCCGCCGCAGCGGCGGCCTATTCGTGGTGGTGGCCGCGCCTGCGGGCCAGCCGGGTGTCGACCGACTAGACTGGCCAATGAGCATCATCAACCGGATGCTGCGCGAGCTCGACCGACGTCGGGCCGCGGGCGGCGACGACGGCGAAGCTTTGCGCGCGCAAGTGCGCGCCGTCGCCGCGCCGGCGCGGGCCAGCGGTGAATGGTTCTGGCGCGTCGTCGCGATGTTGATGCTCTTTGCCGCCTCATGGACCATCTGGGTGATCTACCAGCTGCAGCCGCGATCCGTGGCCACCGAGCTCGCGCACCGGGCCGCGGAGGGCACGCGCCGTCGCGCTCCGGCACCGCCGGCCACTACGGCGGCGGCTGCCCCAAAACCCGCTCAGCCACAGCCGCTCGCGGCTGCGGAAGCACCGGCCGCCCCGGCCGGTGCGACCCGGAAGCCGGCGCCCGAGAAGCTGGCCGCCCCGATCGAAATGCTGCGGCTGGCGCTGACGATCGATACGCCGCTCGCACCGCGCCCGGCGAAAGCCGCCCCCGAGCCGGTGGCCGGAGCGCCGGCAAGGCTCACGCCGTCCGAGTCCGCCGCACGCGTCCCGGCCACGCCGGGCTCCGTCCGGGTCGAAAAACGCGATCGCGTGAGGGGCGCAGGGGATCAGGCAGAAATGGAGTTCAGGCGCGCCGCGAACCTGCTCAACAGCGGTCGCGTGGCCGATGCCGAGGATGCTCTCATCGCAGCACTCAACGCGGACCGCAGCCACCAGGCGGCGCGCCAAACGCTGATCGCCTTGTACCTCGAGCAGCGCCGGATCGACGATGCGCTACGTCACTTGCAGGAGGGCTTGGAGGCCAACCCATCCTACGCGCCCTTCGCGGTGGCCCTGGCACGCATCCATGTGGACCGCCGCAACTACGATGCGGCGCTTCAGGTCCTTGACCAGGCGAGTGCGACAGGGCAGGGCAACGCCGATTTCCATGCCCTGCGCGGTGCCGTGCTGCAACGCCTGGCGCGCCAGTCCGAAGCGGCGGACGCCTATCGCATGGCGCTCAACAGCGGCTCGCAGACAGGCACTTCATGGGTCGGTCTGGGCATCTCGCTGGAAGCATTGGGCCGCCGGCCCGAAGCGGCGGAGGCATTTCGCCGAGGCATCGCAACGGGCACCTTGACTGCGGACGTCAAGGCTTACGCCGAGCAGCGCGTGCTGTACCTGCAGTAGCTCAGGCCGCGCTCGAAGCGTCTTCGCCGGTCTTCTCCAGCCGGTAGCCGTAGTTGTAGATCGGCACGACGCGAAAGCCGGTCTCGACGCGCAGGTCGAGCTTCTTGCGGACCTGGCTCACATGCGTGTCTACGGTGCGCGTGACCAGGTCGCCGCTGCGCCCCCATACCGATTCCTGCAGGTGGCCGCGCGACAGCAGGCGCCCCACGTTGCGAAACAGCACCACGGTGAGCTCGAACTCCTTGGGCGTGAGCTCGATCCTTTCGCCATTGCGCCGCACTTCACCGCGCGCAATGTCGATTTCGAACGGTGGAAAGGAGAGCCGTTTCTCCTCCTCGCGCGGATACGCCCGGCGCAGCAGCGCGTGCACGCGCGCAATCAGTTCCTGGCGCCGTGCCGGCTTCACCATGTAGTCGTCGGCACCGTTCTCCAGCGCGAAGACGATATCCTGCTCGGAGTCGCGCACCGTCACGAAGAGCACCGGGACGGTCTTGGAGACATTGGTGCGCAGCCACATCAGTACGTCCGCGCCGGAGACGTCCGGAACCTGCCAGTCGAGCACGAACAGGTCGAAGCTCTCGCGTCCGGCGTACTTCATCGCGTCGCGTCCTGACTGGTAGCCGTGGACGTCGTGGCCATCGTCGCTCAGCCAGCGCTTGAGCAGCGCCAGCTGGTCCGGGTCGTCTTCGAGTATCGAGATGCGCAAGTCTTGCTCCCTTTGCGCAATGATACTTCGACATCGCGGGGTTCCGGAACTGCCCTGTGGCAAAATCCGCGCTCCCCCCCTGGTCCCCTATGCGCATTGCACTGCTGGGCGGCGGCACGATCGCCCGCCTCATTCTCGAGCATGTCAAGGGCGGCTCGCTCACCGGCATCGAAGTGGTCGGGCTGTCCGGGCGCGCCGCGGGCTCGCGCGGCGAAGCCCTGGCACGGGATCATGGCGTTCCCTTCGGGGTGGGGCGCGAAGCGCTGCTCGCCACTCGCCCACAGGCAGTGGTGGAGGCAGCGTCCCACGATGCGGTGAGGGAACACCTGGTGGGCCTCCTGGAGGCCGGCGTCGGCGTGGTCGTGCTGTCGGCGGGCGCGCTCGCCGATGACGCGCTACGCAAGGCCGCCGAGCATGCAGCGAGGCGCAGCGGCGCCCTGCTCTACGTGCCTTCGGGCGGAATCGGCGGGCTCGATGCGCTCAAGGCCGCGTGCGTGGCAGGCGTCGACTCCGTGAGTATCCGCGTCGCCAAGCCGCCGGCGGCCTGGAAGAACATTCCGTACGTGGACGCATTGCGCCTCGACCTGGACGCGCTTCGGGGAGCGCGCGTGCTCTACGAGGGCACAGCAAGGCAGGGCGTGCCTCACTTCCCGCAGAACGTCAACATTGCCGCGGTCCTGTCGCTGGCAGGGATCGGTTTCGACCGTACGAGGCTGGAGGTCGTTGCCGACCCGGCGTTGACCCGCAACACCCACACCATCCGCGTCTCGGGAAAGTCGGGGAATTTCACCGTCGTCCTGGAGAATGTGCCGTCTCCGGACAACCCGAAGACTGCGTGGCTGGCGTGTTACAGCGCGCTCGCGGCCTTGCAGTCGCTCAGCTCCGGCGTTCGCTACGGTACCTGAGGTTTTGCGGCGCATTGAGGCGCCCGGCAGCAGGGTTCCAAGGGCTTGCGCGCCGGATTGCGAGCGTCGCAGCGGCATTTCTCTGTGAAATTGTTGACTAAGCGGCGGATAAGTCAGATAATTTTGGGTTCCGCCGGAGGGGTGCCCGAGCGGCTAAAGGGGGCAGACTGTAAATCTGTTGGCCTTGCGCCTACGTTGGTTCGAATCCAACCCCCTCCACCAGCAATCC
>DASTHP010000128.1:0-7014 GCA_035718125.1 Burkholderiales bacterium
GCCGCCGGCACCACCGGCAGCGGCATGCCGACGCCGGCCTTCTCGCGGATCTTCATCTCGATCTCGCGCGCGAGCTCGGGGTTTTCCTTGAGGAACTCGCGCGAGTTGTCCTTGCCCTGGCCGAGGCGGTCGCCCTTGTAGATGTACCAGGCGCCCGACTTCTCCAGCACGCCGTGCGCGACGCCGAGCTCCAGCACCTCGCCTTCGCGCGAAATGCCCTCGCCGTAGAGGATGTCGAATTCCGCGGTGCGGAAAGGCGGCGCCACCTTGTTCTTCACGATCTTCACCCGCGTCTCCGAGCCGATCACCTCGTCGCCCTTCTTGATCGAGCCGATGCGCCGGATGTCGATGCGCGCCGAGGCGTAGAACTTGAGCGCGTTGCCGCCGGTGGTGGTCTCCGGGTTGCCGAACATGACGCCGATCTTCATGCGGATCTGGTTGATGAAGATCACCAGCGTGTTGGTGCGCTTGATGTTGGCGGTGAGCTTGCGCAGCGCCTGGCTCATGAGGCGCGCCTGCAAGCCCATCTGCGGCTCGCCCATCTCGCCCTCGATCTCGGCCTTGGGCGTGAGCGCCGCCACCGAGTCCACCACGATCACGTCCACTGCGCCGGAGCGCACCAGCATGTCGGCGATCTCGAGCGCTTGCTCGCCGGTGTCCGGCTGGGAGATCAGCAGGTCGTCGGTCTTCACGCCGAGCTTGGCGGCATAGGTGGGATCGAGCGCGTTTTCCGCGTCGATGAAGGCGGCGGTGCCGCCCATTTTCTGCACTTCGGCGATCACTTGCAGGGTCAGCGTGGTCTTGCCCGAGGACTCGGGCCCGTAGATCTCGACCACCCGGCCGCGCGGCAGGCCGCCGACGCCCAGCGCTAGGTCCAGGCCCAGCGACCCGGTGGAGACCACCTGGATGTCCTTGATGGCCTCGGAGTCCATGCGCATGATGGAGCCCTTGCCGTACTGCTTTTCGATCTGCGACAGCGCCGCGGCCAGCGCCTTGGATTTGTTCTCGTCCACGATGTACCTCTTGTTCTGGTTGTCGGCATCTGCGGCGGGTCGCTTCGGAGTCGATGCGCCCGGGCCGGCACCGGATACTGTATAAACGTCCATGTATTGTAATGGTTGACCGCGTGCTGTCAACGCGGCGGTGGTAGATTCCGCTTTCCTGAATCGGAACAATCTCTTGGAGGAGCACATGGCGAAGGTCGCGTTTCTCGGTCTGGGCGTGATGGGTTATCCGATGGCGGGCCATCTGCTGAAGAAAGGCGGGCACGACGTCACGGTCTACAACCGCTCCGCGGCCAAGGCGCAAGCCTGGGCGAAAGAGTACGGCGGCAAGTCCGCGCCCACGCCCAAGGAAGCGGCCCAGGGCTGCGATTTCGTCATGATGTGCGTCGGCAACGACAACGACGTGCGCTCGGTGGTGTTCGGGGATTCCGGAGCGCTCGCCGGCATGAGGAAAGGCGCCATCCTCGTGGACCACACCACGGCTTCCGCCGTCGTCGCGCGCGAGATCCATGCCAAGGCGAAGGCCCTGGGCATCGGCTTCGTCGATGCCCCGGTGTCCGGCGGCCAGGCCGGCGCGGTGAACGGGCAGCTGGGCATCATGTGCGGCGGCGAGCAGGCGGACTTCGACAAGGCGAAGCCGGTGATCGACGTCTACGCCAAGATGGCCTCCCTCATCGGCACGCCGGGGGCCGGCCAGCTCACCAAGATGGTCAACCAGATCGCCATCGCCGGCCTGCTGCAGGGCCTTGCCGAAGGCCTCGCGTTCGCCAAGCGCGCGGGGCTCGATGTCGAGAAGGTGATGGGCGTCATCTCCAAGGGCGCGGCGCAGTCCTGGCAGATGGAGAACCGCTGGAAGCAGATGAATGAGGTGAAGTTCGACGGCTTCGGCTTCGCCGTCGAGTGGATGCGCAAGGACCTCGGCATCGCGCTCGAGGAAGCAAAGAAGAACGGCGCGCGCCTGCCGGTGACCGCCCTGGTGGACCAGTTCTACGGCCACATCCAGGCGCGCGGCGGCAGCCGCTGGGACACCTCGAGCCTGATGCACATCTTGATGAAGGATTGAATTGCGAAACAGCGGTTGTGCCGCGCAGCCGCCGCGGGTCTGATGGAGGCCGTTACCGTCCAAGGAGACCCCCCATGAGGACCCGCCGCATCCTGAGCATCGCCACCGCGCTCGCGCTGTCGGCGAGCGTCGCCCTTCCCGCCTTCGGCCAGCAGGCGCCGCGGACGCTCAAGATGCAGTCGTCCTGGCCCGCGAGCTCGAACGCGCAGGACCACTTCCGCATCTTCGCCGACCGCCTGGACAAGATCACGGGCGGGCAGCTGAAGGCCGAGCCCAACGTCGCCGGGCAGATCGTGCCGGCGTTCGAGGTGCTCGACGCCACCGCGCGCAAGGTGCTCGACGGCTTCCACTCGATTTCGTACTACTGGGTCAACAAGAACCGCGCCTCGGTGCTCTTCGCCGGTCCTCCGGGAGGGCCCTTCGGCATGGACCACACCGATTACCTCGGCTGGATGTGGGAAGGCGGCGGCCACGACCTGTGGATCGAGTTCTACCAGAAGGAGCTCAAGCTCGGCCTGATGCCCTTCCCCGGCCACCCTTCGAGCCCGCAGGCCTTCGGCTGGTTCAAGCGGCCGATCAAGGACCTCGCCGACTTCAAGGGCATGAAGTGCCGTCAGACCGGCATCAACGCCGAGGTGTTCCAGCGCATGGGCATGAGCACCGTCAACATGCCCGGCGGAGAGATCGTGCCGGCCGCGCAGCGCGGCGTGATCGACTGCGCCGAGTGGGTGGGCGGCGTCGAGGACCTGCGCCTCGGCCTGCACAACGTGTGGAAATACCACTACACGCCCGGGCTGCACGAGAACAACACCATCGGCGAGCTGACCTTCAACCTCGAGGTGTGGAACAGCCTCTCGCCGCTGCACAAGGAAGCGGTGCGCTCGGCCCTGCGCGACGCTTTCGTGAGCTGGACGGCCAAGTACCAGAAGGAAAACGCGGACGCGCTGAAGGAACTGCAGGAAAAGCACGGCGTGCGCGTGCTGCGCACCCCGCCCGACATCCTCGTCGCCTACCTCAAGGCCTGGGAAGGCCTGGCGAGCGAAGAAGCCGGCCGCAGTCCCTTCTTCAAGAGGGTGTGGGATTCGCAACGCGCCTATGCCGCCGTGGTCGTGCCGGCCAAGCGCTTCATGTACCCGCCCTACTCCTTCGCGGCCAACTACTACTGGCCGGAGAAGAAGCCGGCGGCGGCCGCGAAGAAGAAGTAGCCCGTGCCGCAGAAGCAGGAGTTCCTGCTCGCGGGGCTCGCGCCCCCGATCAGCCACTACTGCGACGCGGTGCGCTGGGGTGACCTGCTGTTCATCTCCGGCATGGCGCCGGTCGACGCCAAGGGCAAGGTGGTGAGCGAGGACGTCGCCGCGCAGACGCGCCAGGTGTTCGAGAACCTGAAGGCCGCGCTGGACGCTGCGGGCGCGACCTTCGCCGACATCCTCAAGGTGACCGTCTATCTCACCGACGTCAGCGACCGCACGAAGATCAACCCGGTGCGTCAGCAGTATTTCGGCGCCGCGCGGCCGGCGAGCACGCTGATCGGCGTGAAGGAGCTGGCGATCCCGGGGATGAAGGTGGAGATCGAGGCGGTGGTCGGTCTGCGGAGCCCTGCCAAACCCTGAGCGCGGGCGCGCCCGCGCTCAGCGCGCCGGGCGCGAATGCTGGTCGGCGTCGTCCCGCTCAAGCGCGGGCCACGCCACTGGGTGGCCGGCAGACGCGTCGGATTGCAGTACGCGCAGGGCCTCCGCAGCGAGCCTGGCGCCAATTTCCGCGTCGTGCCGCTCCTGCTGCATCGCCCACGCGATGGCTGCCGCATCGTTCCCCTGCAGCGTACCCGGTGCCGCGCCCGGGTGCAGTGCGGAGGGCAGCGACGCGATGACCTGCCGGGCATTGGCCAGACGCTCTTCGCCACCCGGGTGCGTGCTCAGGAATGCGAGGGGCGTTGCGCGCCCGGCCGAGGCCATGCGCTCGAACAGGCGCAGCGCGCCTTGCGGATCGAATCCTGCTGCGGCGGCATAGCCGATGCCCAGGCGGTCTGCGTCCCGCTCTTCCTCGCGAGAAAACGAACGATGGACGAGGATGCCGCCGAAATCGACCAGGCGCGACGCGCGGGCATTGCCGCGGGCCCCGGCCAGCAGGGTCGCCACAAGCCCCAGGCCTTGCATCAGTCCTTGGCGCGAGGCGCGCTCGGCGCCGTGCTGCCTCGCGAGATGCGCAAGCTCATGGCCGACGAGCGCGGCGGCAGCGTCGTCGTCATCGCCGAGCAATTCCAGCATGGCCGGCGTGACGAACACCGCGTGGCGGCTGTCCCTGCCCGCCGCTGCGAAGGCATTGGGCTGGCGGTCAACCGTCTGCGCCACGAACAGCTGGGCGGCCACCCCCGCGGCCGCTTCGATCCGGGATAGAACGTCCATCAAGCGGGCGACCCGCGCCCTGTTGACCGTGGCGAGCGCCTGCCCGTTGCCGCTCGAGAGCTGGACCACTTGCGCCGACTGGCTGGCAATCCCGCTCGCCGGCCAGGTCCCCACGATGCGCCCGGCAGCCGCCGAGGCTGGCGCGAGCAGAAGCCCCGCCAGTGGGATCGCAACGAGATTCCGCAGCGCGAGGTTCATCTTGCCCTCGACGTTTCGGGACCATGCTAGGCAGCGCGGGGTGCAGCCGCCATCCCATGCTCGGGTGGGGGAAAATCGGGGTCAGACCCCAAGCAAGGAAGAACCGGGGTCTGACCCCTAACGCAGCCAGGCCTTGACGCGCGGGTGCGAGAGTGCGGCGGCGTCCACGACGAACTGCGGGCGGCGCCCCGCGTGCACGGCGAGCACCGCGCCGATTGCAGTGCGCGCGATGTTGCCGAAGAGCTCGTCGGTCCAGCACAGCGCGTGCGGCGAGACGATGACGTTCTCCAGCTTCAGGATGGGATTCGAGGCGGGCGTCGGCTCCTCCTCGAACACGTCGAGCCCCGCCCCCGCGATCTGCCGGGACGCAAGCGCCGCATACAGCGCCTTCTCGTCGACCACCGGCCCGCGCGCGACGTTGATCAGGTAGGCCGTGGGTTTCATGCGCGCGAGCTGTCCCGCATTGACGAGGTGACGCGTCTCTTCGTTGAGCAGGCAGGTGACGACGACGAAGTCGGATGCGGCCATCAACTCTTCCAGCGGCACCTTGCGCGCGCCGATGTAGGCGAGCTCCAGTTCCTCGGCGTAGGGATCCGCGGCGAGCAGCTTCAGGTCGAACACGCGCGCCATGCGCAGCAGCTCCTTGCCGATGCGACCCGCGCCGACCACGCCGAGCGTGCGCCCGGTGAGGCCCATGCCCATGTGCTCCACGCGATCGTTCCAGCGGCCCTCGCGCGTCATGCGGTCCTTGGCGAAGAGCTTCTGCGCGAGCGCCAGCACGAAGGTGAGCGCCATCGTCGCCACCGGCCGCGGCACGGCATTCGGCGTATTGCTCACCAGCACCCCGGCCGCGCTCATCGCCGGCACCTCCACGCTGTCATAGCCCACACCATGGCGCGAGACGAGCTTCAGCCTCAGGTCCTCGCGCGCGACGGCCGCGGCCGGCACGCGCGGAGAGTTCACGTAAAGCGCATCGTAGGCGGCCGCGTGCTCGGCCGTGATCTCGCGGATGCCCTTGGGCAGCCATTCCCATTCGAGCCCCGGCACCTTGAGCGCCTGGAGCGGCTCGCGGCCGAACACCGGCTCGCCCTTCGCATCGAGGATGTCGCTGGTGACGCCGACCTTGAAGCTCATGGCTTTCGCATCTCCTCGAGGGTCCCGCGAATCGCTGCCTGCAGCATGCCCTGGTCGGTGCCGGTGGCGATCATGCGAAAGCCATGCCCGAGGTATTCCTTGCCCAGGGCCGCATCGGCTGCCATGTAGCCCGCCGCCTTGCCGTGCTTGTTCGCGGCAGCGACGATGCGCCGGATCGCGTCCTGGAACACGGGACTCGCGAACTGCCCCGGGATGCCGAGAAAGTTGGAGAGGTCGAAGTGCCCGAGCCAGAGCACGTCCACCCCGGGAACCGCGGCGATCGCCTCCACGTTCTCGAGGCCGCTCCTGGTCTCGATCATGGCGATGACGAGGGTGCGCTCGTGGATCCTGCGCATCTTCTCCACGACGTCGCCGCCCTCGTAGTCGTCGTGCGCGAAACCGAAGGCCGCACCGCGGCGCCCGCCCGCTGGCGGGTAGCGCGTGCAGGAAACGACGAACTCGGCCTGCTGCGCGGTATCGACGAGCGGCACCATCACGCCGAGCGCGCCGCTATCGAGCGCGCGCGCGATGAAGTCGTACTCGGTGCCGGGCACGCGCACCAGCGGCACCACGCCGAGCGCGCGGCACAGCGCGAACTGGGGCTTGAGCGTCTCGAAGGAGGCGCCCGTGTGCTCCATGCAGTACATCGCGTACTCGGCGCCCGCATTCGCGAGCAGGCGCGGCATGCCGGGCGTGAAGAACTCGAAGATCATCGAGCCGAAGGCGTGGCCGCCGGCGGCGAGCTGCTGCTTCACGGGGTTTTCGCGCATGGCGGCGATTATCTCTGCAATTTCTGCAGCCGCCAGGTCGCGAGCGGCCCGAGCAGGCCGCCGAGCCCCAGCGTCGCCCACGCGATGCCCCAGGCGAACGCATCGCCGGAGGCCTTGCCGCCCCCCGCCAGGTCGAGCGCCCAGCCGAAGACCACCGGGCTGATGACGCCGGTGCCGAAGCCCACCACCGAGCGCACGGCGTAAGCGGCGCCGAGGATGTGCGGCGGCACGCTCTCGGCGATCACCGTCGAGTGCACCGAGGAATCGGCGATCGCGGAGAAGTTGTGCAGGCAAGCAATCGCCACGAGCAGCGCCACCGGCAGCGCGATCAGCCAGCCGATGGAGAAGGACAGCGCCAGGCTCACGCAGGACCACAGCAGGATGGTCTGCGTGCGCCCCCAGCGGTCGGACATCACGCCGCCGGCGATCGAGCCACCGATGTT
>DASTHP010000129.1:0-15552 GCA_035718125.1 Burkholderiales bacterium
GGCGAGCGGCATCGGCCGCGCCGCCGCATTGCGCTTCGCGAAAGAGGGCGCCGCCGGCCTGGTGCTTGCCGATCTGAACCTGCAAGGCCTGCAGCCTGTGGCGGACGAGGTGAAAGGGCTCGCGGTGGCCTGCGACGTGAGCCGCGAGGCGGATATCAAGCGTCTCGTGCAGCAGGCCGAGGAGCGCTACGGCCGCATCGACGTCTATTTCTCCAACGCCGGCATCGTGCAGCGCGGCGGGCTGGAGGCGAGCGACGCGGACTGGGAGCGCAACTGGAAGATCCACGTCATGGCGCACGTGTGGGCGGCGCGCGCCGTCGCGGAGAAGATGGTCGCGCGCGGCGGCGGCTACTTCCTCGTCACGGCTTCGGCCGCGGGGTTGCTCAACATCGTCGAGTCCGCGACCTACGGCGTCACCAAGCACGGCGCGGTGGCGTTCGCCGAGTGGCTCGCCATCGCCTACGGCCGGCGCGGCCTGCGCGTCTCGTGCCTGTGCCCGCAGGCGGTGATCACCGGGATGTACAAGGGCGACGGCGGCTCGGCGGGCGTGGACGGCGCGCTCACGGCGGAGCAGGTGGCCGGCGAAATCGTGAAGGTGATGGGCGAGGAGCGCTTCCTCGTGCTGCCGCATCCCACGGTCCTCAACTACATGCGCAACAAGACCGCCGATTACGACCGCTGGCTCGGCGGCATGCAAAAGCTCTACGCGAAGCACACCGGGGAGAAGCGATGATCAAGCTGTGCGGGTTCCGGATCAGCAATTACCACAACAAGGTGCGCATCGCGCTCCTCGAGAAGGGCATCGAGTTCGAGGAGGACGACAGCGTCAAGCCCTCGCAGGACGAAGCGGTCCTCGCGCGCAGCCCGATGGGCAAGGTGCCGTTCCTCGAGGTCGACGGCACGCGCCTGCGCGAGTCCGGCGTGATCCTCGAGTACCTCGAGGATGCCTACCCGCAGAGGCCGCTGCTGCCGAAGGACCCGCTCGAGCGCGCGCGCGTGCGCGAGCTGACCGTGTTCATCGAGCTGCACCTGGAGCTGGTGGCGCGGCGCATGTACGGCAGCTTGGGCGGCGGCAAGCCGGTGTCCGACGAGACGCGCCAGCGCGTCGAGCGGGACCTCGCCAAAGGCGTGCGCGCGCTCAAGACGCTCGTGCGCTTCGAGCCGTTCATCGCGGGCAAGGATCTCAGCATCGCCGACTGCGCGGCCTTCGTGCACCTGCCGCTGGTGACGCTGGTGACGAAGTCGTTCTTCGGCCGCGATTTCCTCGAGGACCTCGCGCCGCTCAAGCCCTACCTCAAGATGCTGGGCGAGCGGCCGGCGTTCGCGAAAGTGAACGAGGACCGCAAGGCGGCCACCGCCGCCGCGAAGAAGTGAGGCGTGAGCAGCCTTAGCGAGTACCTGCGCTTCGTCGTCACGCTGACCGCGGTCGTCGATCCGTTCCTCGCGGTGCCGTTCTTCCTCGCCTTTACCGCCGAGCAGACCTTGCCCGAGAGAAAGCAGCTGGCGCGCGTCGTCGCGCTCACGGTATTCGCGGTGCTCGCGGTCTCCGTGTTCGTCGGCGAAGCGCTGCTCGAGCTGATCGGCGCGAGCCTGCCGGCGTTCCGCGTGGGCGGCGGCCTGGTCCTCCTGCTGATGGCTCTTGCAATGCTCAACGCGCAGGCGGGCGGCTTGCGCCAATCCAAGGCCGAGGCGCAGGAGCTGGCGGAAGGCGAGGTGCACGGCGTGGTTCCGCTTGCCATGCCGCTGCTCGCCGGGCCGGGCGCGATCAGCACCTCGATCATCGCGGCGGAAGGCGGAGGCATCGTGCACCAGGCCGCAGTGGTGCTGTGCATCGGCGTCGTTTGCCTTCTCACCTGGCTCACGCTGCGCGCCGCGCATCGCATCGCCGCGCGCATGGGTACTACGGGGCTCAATGTGGCGACGCGGATCCTGGGATTGTTGCTCGCCGCCATGGCGGTGCAGACCATGGCGGTGGGGTTACGACAGCTGTTCCCCGGGCTGGGCTAGTTCCCGTTCGCTTCCACGAGGTCGATGCGCTCTTCGCCGTACAACTGGCCAGTGGCCAGCCACACGCGATTCTCGAGGCGCACGTAGCGCTTCACCTCCGGCGCATACCACACGGTCACGGCGAAGCGACCGGAGTCCACACCGCGCCGCCCGACATCGCTCGATACACCGCGTTCGCCTTCGATCTCGACCATCGTCGCGCTGAAGCTGCCTGCCGGCACGCTGACCGGCACATTGCGCTTCACCCTGATTTGCGTGCCCCACGGGACGCTGCTGGCGCCCAGCGGGTAGCCCGTGGCGGCGGCTGCGCTGCGCCCTTCGCCGTCGTACGCGAAGAAGTACGGACTGAACTCGAGCGCCGTGCGGTCGCTGCCGAGCGTGCGCTCCAGAAACCTCGCTTCATCGGCGCCGATGTCGGTGCGCGCGCGCTGGCGGGCGGTGGCGCCCTCCGGCACAAAGGTTTCCGAGACGACCCAGCCGTCCACGCCATCGACGCGAACCGTAAAGACGTGCTGCACGCGCGAATACTTCAGGTCCGTGTAGCGGTACTTCCAGGTGGCGCCCACCATGGGCAGCTTGTCCGAGGCGGGGCGGTAGGACGCCCCGACCGCGCCGCCCACGGCGACGGCGGCGACCTGCTGCTTCCTGCGCTCGTCAGCGGCCTTGATGCGCTCGGGGATCTCGCGCACCCATTCGGCCGGCGCGGCGAAGTTGAGGTTCTGCCCGCTGCGCATTTGTGCCGTGGTGATGCCGACGAGCAGCCCGTTCTCGTCGAACAGGCCGCCCCCGGAGGAGCCCGGGGAGATCGGCGCGGTGGTCTGGATGACCTGCTCCTTGCCGTCCGGCCCGCGCAGCGCCGACACCAGGCCGTCGCTCAGCGTGACCTCGAGCCCTTTCGGGTTGCCCAGGGCGAACACCTTCTGGCCCACCTTCAGGCCCTTCGCGGCGCCCAGCTCGACCGGCGGGGCGTTCAGGTTGGGCACCTCGAGCTGGCACAGGTCGCGGCTCGCGTCGGTGTGCTCCACGCGCTTGGCCACGTAGATCACGTTCTCCTTGCGCAGGTAGACGAAATTCGCGCCCTGGATGACATGGCAATTGGTGACCACGCGCTGCGGGGCAATGACGACGCCGCTGCCCTGGGAGCGGCGCTTTTCCTCGGTGTCCACTCCGTAGACGAAGAAGATGCTCGGGGCGAGCTTGCTGAAAAGCTCCTGCGGTGTGATCGCGGCCGCAGGCAGCGACGCCAGCAGCATCGTGACAAGCAATCCCCCCCGCATGGCGGCCATTCGTGCCTCCCTCCCAGGATGACCGGCGCCCCTTCGCCTGCGGGGAATTCTAGCCTTGCGGGCCCGCCTCGAGCCAGTCCCCCGCGTCCCGCCACAAAGTTTCACGGAAGCGCTCGCGGAAGAAGCCGAAATGGCCGATCTTGCCCCCACCCAGCTCGGCCGGGTCCACGGTGACCAGCTCGCTGGGCGCCGCGGTGTACTCGCGCAGGATGGCCTCGGTGGCGGCGCGCGGCGCGTAGCCGTCGTCCGCGATCCAGTAGCTGCGGATCGGCGCCTTGAAGCTCGCATAGCCCTGCGCGCCAATCGCACCGGCGGCGTAGTGGGGGTCGCGGCACCAGGCCGCCCATTCCGCGGCGACGCCTGCGGGCAGGTCTTCGCCCACGCCGAATACGGACGCGGGTACGTAGCCGAGGAGCGATGCAATTCCCGGCAGCAACGCGTGGGTGAGGAACCACATCCCCGCGCGACCCGCACCGCGCCAGTGGCGCCAGTAGCCGCTCTGCACGCCGACGAAGAGGGCGCCCGCGAGGCGCTCGACCCCCGGTACGAGGCCCAGGCCGTTGCCGCCGAAGCTATGGCCGACGGCGAACAGGCGCGCGCCCGGCGCGGCGCGCGCGAGCTCCTCGAGCGCGGCCGCCATGTCGAGCTGCGCCCAGTCGCGGATACGCGCCTGCAGCGCGCGCAAGGGGCCGTGGCGCGAAGCCGCGATGCCGCGGTAGTCGTAGGTGAGCACCGTGAAGCCGCGCTCCTCCAGGTACGCGGCGAACGCGGCGTAGTACTGCTGGCGCACGCCGACCGCGGCATTCACCAGCACCGCGCGGCCGTTCGGCTGCGCGGGGCGATACAGGATGCCGCCGAGCCGGAAACCGTCGCGCGCGGCGAATTCGACCGGCCGCAGGCTCACTTCGGGACGGGGCGCGGGCGGCCGTTCGCGTCGATGGCGACGTAGGTGAGCGTCGCCTCGGTCACCTTGACGACGCGGGCGTCGGCGCGGCCGCGCTCGGCGTACACCTCGACGTTCACCGTGATCGAGGTGTTGCCGACGCGCACCACGTCCGCATAGAGCGAGAGGATGTCGCCGATCTGCACCGGCTGCTTGAAGAGGAAGGAGTTCACCGACACCGTGGCGACACGGCCGCGCGCCATGCGCCCGGCGACCGTGCCGCCGGCGACGTCCACCTGCGCCATGATCCAGCCGCCGAAGATGTCGCCGTTGTGGTTCGCGTCCGCCGGCATCGGCACGACGCGCAGCGCGGGGATCTTGCCCTTCGGGAGCTTGAGCCCCGGGGGCTGGTGCGACGCGCGGCCCACTATTTCCCGCCGCGCGTCTCGAGGTAATGCAGCGGCCCGCCGCGGAATGGGGCGAAGCCGGTGCCGAAGATGAGGCCCGCGTCGATCAGCTCGGCGTCGGCGACGATGCCCTCGGCGAGCACCGCTTGCGCCTCGGCGAGATAGGGCTCGATCAGCGACTCGATCAGGTCCGGCTTCCAGGCGTCGGGCTGGCCTTTCACCGGCTTGCCCTTCTCGTAGCGGTAAATGCCCTGGCCGGTCTTCTTGCCGAGCTGGCCGAGCGCCACCTTGTTGAGCAGCACCTGCGGCGCTTCGATCTCGGAAGCCGCGGACGTGCCGCGGGTTGCGCCGTGCGCGGACGCCTTGGCGAGCTCCTTGCCGGCGGCGAGGCAGATGTCCAGGCCCACCGTGTCGGCGAGCTCGATCGGGCCCATCGGCATGCCGAACTCCTCCATCGCCGCGTCGATGGTCTCGGGCTTGGCGCCCTCATCCAGCAGGCGGAAGGCGTTTTGCATGTACGGGCCGAGCACGCGGTTGACGAGGAAGCCGGGCGAGTCCTTGACCGGCAGCGGCAGCTTGTCGATCTGGCGCACGAAGGCGATCGCCTTGCGCGCCATGTCCTCGCGTGTGTCCGCGCCCGTCACGACTTCCACCAGCTGCAACTGCGGCACCGGGTTGAAGAAGTGGATGCCGACGAGGCGCGCCGGGTCCTTGAACTGCGCCGCGACATCCGCGAGCTTGAGGCTCGAGGTGTTGGTCGCGAGCACCGCGTCCGGACGCGCGACCGCTTCCACCCTGGCGAACAGCTCGCGCTTGGCCTGCAGGTTCTCGAAGATCGCCTCGATCACCACGTCGGCGCGCGCCGCGCCGGCGCCGGCGACGTCCGGGATCAGGCGGTCGAGCGCATCGCGCACCCGGCGCGGATCGCGCAGGCGCTTGCCGAACAGCTCCGCCGCGCGCTTCACGGCGGGCGCGATGCGCTCGGGGGCCGTGTCCTGCAGCGTCACGGTGATGCCGCGCATGGCGCACACCGCGGCGATGTCGCCGCCCATCACGCCGGCGCCGATCACGTGCACGTGGCGCGCCTTGAAGTCCACGCCCTTGGCGAGGCCCTTCATGCGCTCCTGCAGGAAGAAGATGCGGATCAGGTTGCGCGTGGTCGGGTGGCTGGACAGCGCCTCGATCGAGCAGTGCGGATCGGCCGGGTTGATGAACGGATCGCCGTCGTATTTCACCCAGGCATCCAGGATGGCGTAGGGCGCCGGGTAATGCTCGCGGCGCGCGCGCTTCGCCACCTGCTTTCTCGCCTGCGCGGCGACCAAGCGCCGGCCTGCCCCGAGCATCAGCCGGTCCGCGAGGCCGAGCTTGCGCGGCGGCTTCGCCTCCAAGGTCACCATGCGCGCAGTGTTCTCCAGCACGCGCCGCGGCACCGCTTCGGTGGCAAGGCCCATCTTCTTCGCGCGGCGCGCGTCGATCGCGCGCCCGGTGAGGATCATGTCGAGGCCCGCCGCCGGGCCTACGAGCTTGGGCAGCCACTGCAGTCCATGCCAGAACGGCCAGATGCCCAGCATCACCTCGGGAAAGGCGAAGCGCGTCTTCGGGTCATCCAGCGCCACGCGGTAGGTGCAGGCAAGCGCCATCTCGAGCCCGCCGCCCATGCAAAAGCCGTTCACCATCGCGGTGGTCGGAAAGGGCAGGTCGCGCAGCTTCTGCATCGTGTCCCACCCCAGGCGCGTGAACTCGACCGCTTCCGCAGGCGTCTGGAAGCGCACGAACTGGTTGATGTCCGCGCCGGCGATGAAGTTCTCCTTCGCCGAGCGGATGATGAGGCCCTTGGGCTTCGCCGCGGCGATCGCCGCGAGCGCCGAGCCCAGCTCCTCGAGCGCCTCGCGCGAAAAGGTGTTGGTCGATTCGCCCTGCTTGTCGAACGTCAGCCAGGCGAGCTCGTCGCGGTCCTTCTCCCAGCGCCAGTGCTTCAGCATCGCGTCGGTTTGCGCACGATCCATCACACATTCTCCAGGAGCATCGCGCCGCCCAGGCCGCCGCCGATGCAGATCGAGGCCATGCCGCGCTTGGCGTTCTTGCGCTTGAGGAGCTTGAGCATGTGCAGCACGATCCTCGCGCCCGACGCCCCGACCGGGTGGCCGAGCGCCACCGCGCCGCCGTCCACGTTGAGCCGGTCCTCGTCGAGCTCGCCCATCGCGCGCTCCAGGCCCAGCTGCTCCTTGCAGTACTTCTCGTCCTTCCAGGCGGCGAGGCAGCCCAGCACCTGTGCGGCGAAGGCCTCGTTGATCTCCCAGTAGTCGAGGTCGGCGAGCCCGAGGCCGTTGCGCTGCAGGATCGGAGTGGCGGCATGCACCGGCCCGAGGCCCATCTGCGCCGGGTCGAGCCCCGCCCACTGCGAATCGACGATGCGCCCGATCGGCGCGAGGCCGTGCCGGCGCACCGCTTCCTCGGAGGCGAGGATCAGCCACGCGGCGCCGTCGGTGATCTGCGAGCTGTTGCCCGGCGTGACGTTGCCGTACTTGCGGTCGAAAAAGGGCTTCAGCTTGGCGAGCCCTTGCATCGAGGCGTCGCGCCGCACGCCGTCATCCAGCGCGTAGGCGTTGCCCTTCGCGTCGTAGAGCGCCTCGACTTCGCCGCCGCCCGACTTGAGCGGCCCCTCGTCCTGTGCGCGCGCCACGCGCTGGTGGCTGCGCACCGAGTAGGCGTCCATCTGCTCGCGCGAGATGCCGAAACGGTGCGCGAGGTTCTCCGCGGTCTGGCCCATCAGCAAGCCCACCATCGGGTCGGTGAGGCCCTTCATGATGCCGATCACCGGCGCCAGCAGCGCCTTGAACGGCATGCGCGCGAACAGCGCCACGCGCTGCCCGGTCGACCTGGCGGCCGCCATGTCGGAGAACCAGTTCACCATCCGGTCGTTGTAGAGCAGCGGCGCGCGCGAAAGGGCGTCCACGCCGCCGGCGAGCACCAGCTGCGAGCGTCCGGCAAGGATGTTGTTGACGCCGGAGTCGAGCGCCTGCATGCCGCTCGCGCAGTTGCGCATCACCGTCCAGCCCGGCACCTTCTCGCCGCAGCCCATGCGCAGCGCCGCCACGCGGCCGATGTTCACCTCGTCCACCGAGGGCGCGGCGCAGCCGAGGATCACCTCGTCGAGGTCTTGCGGCGCGAACTTCTGCCGCACCAGCAGCGCGCGGCCCGCCTGCACGGCGAGGTCGCCCGCCGCGAACGGCCCGGGACGGTTCTTGGACTTGAGGAACGGCGTGCGCGCGCCATCGACGACGTAGACGGGTCGGAGGCTCATGTCAGGCTGCCTTGGCGCGTACCGGCTTCGTTTCGCCGAGCCTTTCCATGATCTCGGCGCGGCCAAAGTCCTGCGGGAAATCGTCCACCATGATGACGCGCTTGCGCAGCGACTCCTTGCGCTGCCATTGCGCGTACTCCTCGGCGTTGATCACGCCGTGCTCGCGCGCCAGCTGCGCCGTGTCCACACCCGAGCGCGGCTCGAGCGCACCGGCTTTCACCGCCTCGCGGAGTTTCTTGTCGATCGGCTCGCAGGCGACCGCGGCGAGGAACGCCGCCTCCAGCACGGCGGTCGCGTCGGCCTCGCCCTTGGGCAGGTAGATGCCGGTGGTCAGGCGGTCGCGCGCGGCGCCGGGCTCCAGCGCGATGCGCGCGCACTCGTGGTTGCGCGAATCGAGCGGCGGCCGGAACGGCATGCCGAGCGGGAAGATGGTCCAGCGCAGGAGGGTCGCCAGGGCTTTCACCGGGAAGTTCGACAGCACCTGGTCGATCGCCTGCTGCGCGGAGTAGAGCGCATCGCGCACCGCCCAGCGCACCAGCGGCAGGTCGGCTTTCAGGCGCCCGTGGTCCTCGTAGTGCTTCAGCGTTGCCGACACCAGGTACATCATGGAGAGCACGTCGCCCAGGCGCCCGGAGATCTTCTCCTTGCGCTTGAGCGCGCCGCCCATCGCCAGCATCGACACGTCGGCGAGGAAGGCGAAGGCCGCCGAGAGGCGCGTCAGGTGGCGGAAGTAGTGCCGCGTCTCCGGCGCGGCGCCCAGCGGCGCGCGCGCGAACATCGAGCGCGTCAGGCCGTGCACCACCGCGCGCACGCCGTTGGAGAGCGTGTGGCCGATGTGCGAGGTGAGGGCATCGTCGAACTCGCGCGAGGCCTCTTCGCCCTGCATGGTCTTGGCGGCGCGCATCTCGCGCAACACATACGGGTGGCAGCGGATCGCGCCCTGGCCGAAGATGATGAGCGTGCGCGTGAGGATGTTGGCGCCTTCGACGGTGATGCCGACGGGCATTACCTGGTAGCCGCGGCCGATCCAGTTGTTGGGGCCGAGGCAGATGCCCTTGCCGCCGTGGATGTCCATGGCGTCGTTGACGCAGTCGCGCGCGCGCTCGGTCATGTGGTACTTGGCGATCGCCGAGATCACCGAGGGCTTCTCGCCCTGGTCGACCGCACCCGCGGTCATCACGCGCGTCGCCTCCATCAGGTAGGCATTCGCGGCGATGCGCCCGAGCGCCTCTTCGACGCCCTCGAGCTTGCCGATGGGCGTCTTGAACTGGCTGCGCACCCGCGCGTATGCGCCGGTGACGCGGGTGAGCGCCTTGGCGCCGCCGACGGAGGAGGCCGGCAGCGAGATGGCGCGGCCTGCGGCGAGGCAGTTCATCAGCATCATCCAGCCCTTGCCCGCATACTCGCGCCCGCCGATGATCCACTCGAGCGGGACGAACACGTCCTTGCCCCAGTTGGGCCCGTTCTGGAACGCGCCGTTCAGCGGCAAGTGTCGCCGGCCGATGTTCACGCCCGGCGTCGCGGTCGGGATGAGGGCGCAGGTGATGCCGAGGTCTTCGCGGCCCCCAAACTGTGCGCCGAGCAGGTGCTCGGGGTCGTAGAGGCGGAAGGCGAGACCGAGCAGCGTCGCCACCGGCCCGAGCGTGATGTAGCGCTTGTCCCAGGTGAGGCGCATGCCGAGCGTTTCCTTGCCCTGCCAGGTGCCCTTGCACACCACGCCGAAATCCGGGATCGAGGCGGCGTCCGATCCGGCCTCCGGGTTGGTGAGCGCGAAGCAGGGGATCTCGAGGCCCTTGGCGAGCCGCGGCAGGTAGTGGTTCTTCTGCTCCTCGGTGCCGTAGTGCAGCAGGAGCTCGGCTGGCCCGAGCGAGTTCGGCACCATGACGCTCACGGCCAGCGCGTTGCACCTCGAGGAGAGCTTGGTCACCACCTCGGAGTGCGCGAGCGCCGAGAAGCCGAGGCCGCCGTACTTCTTCGGGATGATCATGCCGAAGAAGCCCTTGTCCTTGAGGTACTGCCAGAGCTGCGGCGACAGGTCGTAGCGCTCGTGCGTGACTTCCCAGTCGTTCGCCATGGCGCAGGCCTCCTCGACCGGACCGTCGACGAACGCCTGCTCCTCCGCCGAGAGCCGGGGCCTGGGCGTGGCGAGCAGCCGCTCCCAGTTCGGGCGCCCGGAGAACAGGTCCGCGTCCCACCACACGGTGCCGGCGTCGATCGCCTCGCGCTCGGTCTGCGACATGTCGGGCAGGATGCGCCGGTAGATCGCGAGCACGGGATCGCTGATCAGCCGCCGGCGCAGCATCGGCAGGTTGAGCACGGCGGCGATCGCGGCGAACACGGCGAAGAGCATCGCGTTCGTGCCGGCGGAGAACTCGAGCACGGTGGCCCAGGTTGCACCCACCACGCCCACGGCGGCCGTC
Source organism: Burkholderiales bacterium (assembly GCA_035718125.1). Lineage (GTDB taxonomy): Bacteria > Pseudomonadota > Gammaproteobacteria > Burkholderiales > SG8-39 > JAABQT01. The sequence continues at coordinate 10,308 of DASTHP010000129.1, forward strand.
CAGACGAAGACCGGCGCGCGGAAGAAGGCGAGCGCAAGGAGAACAGCGACGGTGCACAGCGCGAATACGAGCATGGCGGTCTCCTCAGGCGGCCTTCTTCACGTTGATCGTTCCAGCCAGCGGCGCGAGCAGGCCGGCACTCATGAAGGCGGTGAGCCGGTTCTCCAGCAGGCGCGCGTCGTAGCGATCCTCGGGCTTGGCGCCGGCGATGAGCTGCACGGTGTCGGTGGCCGCAAGGGTGTAGGCAAGCGTGCCGAACATGAAATGCATGCGCCACACCAGCTCGTCCTTGGGCAACTCGGGCAGCGCCCTGACGAAAGCCGCCTTGAAGCGCTCCATCGCCGGGGCGTACATCTGGCCGATCAGCGCGCGGATCGGCTTGGCGGGCTCGGTGTAGGCGCGGCCGAGGAGCCGGATGAAGTTGCGCCCGCCGCCGCGCGCGTCCTCGATCATGCGCAGGCTCGCGCCGACGAAGGCGCGGATGATCGCCTCGGCGGTGAGCGGCGCGCCGGCCGCTTCCTGCTCGAGCCGCTCGAGCTGCGCGATGCGCTCGGCGTTCATGACGTCGAGCCGCCGCCGGAACACCGCCTCGATGAGCGCGTCCTTGGAGCCGAAGTGGTAGTTGATCGCGGCGAGATTGACGCCGGCCTTCGCCGTCAGCATGCGCATCGAGGCGCCTTCGAAGCCGTGCTGCATGAACAGCTCCTCGGCCGCGTCGAGGATGCGGATCTGGGTCTCGTTGAGAGGCTTGATGGCACGCAGGTTCATGGCGGGACTCGCGTTTCAGGTATTCAAACGAACGTTTGAATGATAAGCGTGAGGCGTTTGGCGCGTCAAGGGGTTCTATGATGCGCACCGTGGCTGGTCACGAGCGCTCCACCTCCCTGAATCCTCCCTTGCGCGGCAACGAGTGGCGCGTGGTGGGCACGCTGTTGCCCTATCTCTGGGAGTACCGCTGGCGGGTCGCGGTGGCACTCGCTTTCCTGGTGGCCGCCAAGCTCGCCAACGTCGCGGTGCCGCTGGTGATGAAGGAGGTGGTCGACGGCCTCGACCCCACGCTCGCGGTGCTGGTGGTGCCGGCAGCGCTGCTGGCCGCCTATGGGCTGCTGCGCTTCTCCACCACGCTGTTTGCCGAGCTGCGCGACGTACTCTTCGTGCGCGTCGTGCAGCGCGCCATCCGCCGCGTGGCGCTCGGCGTTTTCCGCCACCTGCACAGCCTGTCGCTGCGGTTCCATCTCGATCGCCAGACCGGCGGCATGACGCGCGACATCGAGCGCGGCACGCGCGGCATCAGCTCGCTGCTCAACTACATGATCTTCTCGATCATCCCGGTGATCCTGGAGTTCGCGCTGGTGGCCGCGGTGCTGCTGGCGAAGTTCGACTGGCGCTTCGCCGCCATCACCTTCGGCGCGGTCGCCCTGTACCTCACGTTCACGTTCCTGGTCTCCGAGTGGCGCATCGCCATCCGCAAGCGCGCCAACGAGCTCGACTCGAAGGCCAACACGCGCGCCATCGACAGCCTGCTCAACTACGAGACGGTGAAGTACTTCGGCAACGAGGAGTTCGAGGCCGGGCGCTACGACGAGAGCCTGCGCCGCTACGAATCCGCCGCCACGACCAGCGAGGCGTCCCTGGGCCTGCTCAACATCGGCCAGAGCCTGATCATCGCCGCCGCGGTGACCGCGCTCATGTTCCTCGCCGCGGAAGGGGTGGCCACGCGCAGCCTCACGCTCGGCGACCTGGTGCTGGTGAATGCGCTGCTGATCCAGCTCTACATCCCCCTCAATTTCCTCGGCATGGTGTACCGCGAGATCAAGCAGTCGCTCGCGGACATGGACCGGATGTTTCGCCTCCTCGCGGAAAATCTCGAGGTGCAGGACCGGCCGGGCGCGCCGGACCTGGCGCCAGGGCCGGCGACGGTGGAGTTCCGCGCGGTGGATTTCTCCTACGAGCCCGCGCGGCAGATCCTGCACGGCGTGTCTTTTGCCATCAGCGCGGGCCAGCGCGTGGCGGTGGTCGGTCACTCCGGCTCGGGGAAGTCCACGCTGGCGCGCCTGCTGTACCGCTTCTACGACGTCGGCGGCGGCGCGATCCTGGTGAACGGCCGCGACATCCGCGAGGTGACGCAGAAGAGCCTGCGCGCGGCGATCGGCATCGTGCCGCAGGACACGGTGCTGTTCAACGACACCATCCACTACAACATCCGGTACGGCCGTCCCGAGGCGAGCGAGGCCGAAGTGATCGAGGCGGCGCGCGCGGCGCATATCCACGACTTCATCGAGACCCTGCCGCTGAAGTACCAGAGCACGGTGGGCGAGCGGGGCCTCAAGCTCTCCGGGGGCGAGAAGCAGCGCGTGGCGATCGCGCGCGCGATCCTCAAGGATCCCTCGATTCTCATCTTCGACGAGGCCACCTCCGCCCTCGATTCCAAGTCCGAGAAGGCGATCCAGGCGGAGCTCGAGCGCATCTCCGAAGGACGCACCACGCTGGTCATCGCGCATCGCCTGTCCACGGTGATGGACGCGGACCAGATCCTGGTGCTCGACCACGGCCGCATCGCAGAACGCGGCACGCACCGGCAGCTCCTCGCCGCCGGCGGCGAGTACGCCCGCATGTGGGCACTGCAGCAGCAGGCCGCAGAAGCGGAGGCCGTGCTGGAGCGCGCGAAGGCGGCATAGTTCACATCTTTTCTAGGAGTGGGGGCGTAGGGGCTTATTTTGGCTTGCGTTTTTGGGTTGTCCTGTTACACTCCAGCCGATTTCCGGGGGCAAGGGGACCATGCAACGCGCGGAACGCAAGCTGCATTCGCTGGAGAGGATCGTCGTCCTCGGCGCGCTGCTGGCCGTTCTGTTCGTGTCGGTGGGATTCGCGCAGGCCGGCGGCCCGAAGCGCAAGGCGTCGCCCGAGCTGCCCAACAAGTCGGCGCTGCGCTCCTCGGTCGCGCTGGTGCAGGACGCCGAGAGCGGCGAGACCCTGTTCGACAAGAACAGCGAGACGGTGCTGCCGATCGCCTCGATCACCAAGCTGATGACCGCCATCGTGGTGCTCGAGAACGATCTCGATCTCCATGAGCAGGTGGTCATCACCAAAGAGGACCTGGCGGCCACGCGCAGTTCGCGCATCCGCGGCCGGCTGCGGCCGGGCTCGGCGCTCACCCGCGACGAGCTGCTGCTGCTTGCGCTCATGGCCTCCGACAACCGCGCGGCGGCGGCGCTCGCGCGCAACTTCCCGGGCGGCACCGAGGCCTTCGTCGCCGCCATGAACCACGAGGCCGAGCGGCTCGGCCTTCAGGACACGCGTTTTGCCGAGCCGACCGGCCTCTCGTCGGACAACGTCTCCACGGCGCAGGACCTCGCCAAGCTCGTCAAAGTGGCGCACGGCTACCCGCTGATCCGCGAATACTCGACGCGGCCCAGCGCGCACGTCAGGGCGCGCGGCGGCACGGTGGGCTTCAGCAACACCAACAGGCTGGTGCTCTCGAGCAAGTGGGACATCGAGCTCTCGAAGACCGGCTACATCAGCGCCGCGGGCCGCTGCCTGGTGATGCACATGCGCGTGGCCTCGCGCGACCTGATCGTGGTGCTGCTCGACTCCTACGGCAAGTATTCGCGGATCGGCGACGCGCAGCGCATCCGCAAGTGGCTCGAGTCCAGCGCCGCGCCCGAGCCGCGCGGCTAGCCGGCGCGCGCGTTCCCGCGCGGCCCGGCCGCGTCCGCTTCTACGGCTCGGTCGTTCCGGCGGACAGCTTCCGCGAGGACCTGATCGCCGGGCTGTCGCAGCCGCAGAAGCAGCTCCCCCCGAAATACTTCTACGATGCGGCCGGCAGCCGGCTGTTCGACCGCATCTGCCGGCTGCCCGAGTACTACCCCACGCGCGCGGAGCTCGCCATCACGCGCGCCAACCTTGCTTCGATCGCGCGCTTCGCCGGCGCCGGCTGCGAGCTGATCGAGTACGGCAGCGGGGCGAGCCGCAAGACGCGCCTGCTGATCCGCGCGCTGCGGCCCGCGGTGTACGTGCCGGTGGACATCTCGGAGGCTGCGCTCGCCGGCGCGGCCCAGCGCCTCGCGCGCGAGTTCGGTTGGCTGCACATCTTCGCCGTGGTTGGCGATTTCACGCAGCCCTTGCGGCTGCCCGTGTTCCGCGCGCGCCCCGGGCGCCGCCGCATCGTGTACTTCCCGGGCTCCACGATCGGCAATCTCACGCCCGAGGACGCGCAGGCGTTCCTGCGCATGACGCGCGGCCAAGTGGGACGCGCGGGCGCGATGCTGGTGGGCGTAGACCTCAAGAAGGACGCCAACCTGCTGCACGCGGCCTACAACGACGCGCGCGGCGTGACCGCGGCCTTCAACCTGAACCTGCTCGCGCGCGCGAACCGCGAACTGGGCGCCGACTTCGACCTGCGGCGCTTCCGGCACTATGCCTTTTACAACCCGGCGCTCGGGCGAATCGAGATGCACCTGGTGAGCCTCGCGCGGCAATCCGCCGGCATCGGCGAGCACCGCTTCGCATTCGAGGCCGGCGAGACCATCCACACCGAGAATTCCTACAAGTACTCGTTGCCCGAATTCACCGCGCTGGCCGGCGAGGCGGGCTTTCGCGCCGAACGCGTCTGGCGCGATGCTCGGGCGCGCTTCGCCTTGTTCGGGCTGGTGGCCGACTAGGAAATCGGGGTCAGGGCCGGATTTCGTCTCGCAAGCGAAATCCGGCCCTGACCCCGATTTCCTGCTGACCCCTAACGCGCGAGGCGCTTCTCGACGAGGCGGGCGTAGAAGCTTGCGCCGTAGGGCAGCGCGCGGTCGTTGAAGTCGTAGGAGGGGTTGTGGACCTCGCAGGCGCCCTCGCCGTCGCCGTTGCCGATGTTGAGGTAGCAGCCGCGCACCTCGTTCAGCATGAACGAGAAGTCCTCGGAGGCCATGATGAGCGGCGGGTCGCGCCTGACCTTGTCGGCGCCGACGATCTCGGCGCAGATCGCAGCGGCGTAGTCCGCCTCCTGCGCGTCGTTGACCAGCGGCGCGAAGATCGGGCGGTAATCGGTTTTCGCCCTGGCGCCGAAGCCCGCCGCGACGCCCTCGGCAACCCGCGCCATGTTCCTGCCGATCAGCGCCATCACCTCGTTGGAGAACGCGCGCACCGTCCCCGAGAGGCGCGCGCTCTGCGGGATCACGTTGTAGGCGTCGCCGCCGTGGATCTGCGTCACCGACAGCACCGCGGTGTCCACCGGGCGCACGTTGCGCGCGACGATCGA
>DASTHP010000130.1:0-12839 GCA_035718125.1 Burkholderiales bacterium
CGTGAGCGCGCCGACCAGCACCGCGGCAGTGACCGCCCAGAGGTAGCGCACATCCTGCATGACCAGCGGTATTTCCTGCAGGAAGACCGCATCGCGCAGCAGTCCGCCGCCCACCCCGGTGACGAACGCCATGATGAAGGCGCCCACCACGTCGTAGCCGCGCCGGCCCGCCGCCCAGACGCCGGTGAGCGCCAGCAGGAACACGGCGCCGAGGTCGAACCAGATCGGGAGCTGGAACGCGACGCCGATCATGCGGCGGCACTCGCTGCGGCGCGGGTCATGGCGCGCCCATTATCGCGCACGCCTGCCCTGCCAGACGACGAACAGGGCGACCACCAGCGCCAGGCCGAGCGCGTAGCCGAATACCGCGGCGACCACGCCCGCCGGCATCTTGTTGACCGCTGCGATGAGCAACGCCAGTCCTGGATTGCGCATCGCGGTCGCCACCGCCACCGCCGGCCGCACCTGCACATCGCGCGCCACGACCGCGGCGCCTACGGCGAGTGCGCACACCGTGAGGCCGATGCCGGCCATGAACGGCGCCCAGCCGATCTGCGCCATGAGCGGCCAGAGGACGACGAGGAGCGCGACGGCAAGTGCGAGCAACAACGCGCCCGAGAGACGCGCGAGGCGCGGCTCGAGGCGCGCGGCGAGCGCAGGCCGCCACGCGCGGATTGCAGCGCCGATGGCGAGCGGCAGCAGCTGGGCGAAGAACACCTGCCGACCCACGTCCATCGGCGAGACGGCGAAGTTCTTCTGGTAGATTGCGTCGAGGATCGCAACGCTCGCCGGCACCGACACGATCGCCAGCGCCACCACCACGACGTGCAGCGCGGGCGCGAAGGCACGGCTGCCGCCGGCCTCGATGGCCCGGCGCAGCGCGATCGGTGCGCCGGGCGAGATCGCCATCAGCAGGATGCCCGCAGCCGCGACGCCCTTCAGGCCGGCGAGCTTCACCAGCAGCACCGCTGCCGCGGGCACGGGGACCAGCACTGCGAACAGTGCCGCCGCCAGCGCGAGAGGCCGCTCGCGCACCGCCGTGACCTGCTCGCGGCCGATCATCAAGCCGAGCGAGAGCATCACCGTGAAGACCGCCGCGGCGATCAGCGTCGTGAGCCAGGGCAGGAGCGGAGAGGTCATGGAGAATGTCCCGCTCGATGGTATCGTGCAGGTGCCTGCGTGGTTGATCCACGTCAATGCCGGCGCGCGTGCCGGATGCATGATGCGAGCCAGGCGGGCCGGGCGGCCGCGCATCGTCTTCAAGAGAGGAAAGCATGAAGCTCTGGATAGGCAACATCGCGCCGGACACGACCGACGACGAGATCCGCGAGTTCGTCAAGAAGTATGCCCCCGACCTGGAGGTGACGAAGGTGCAGCGGCTCGAAGGCGACGGCTCGCGTCCGGCGGCGCAGCTCGAGTTCAAGGACACGCCCTACGGCTCGGTGGAGAAAATCAGCATGCGGCTGCACGGCATGCACTGGAAGGGCCGCGAGCTGTACGTGCAGACGATGGCGCGCTGAGCTGCTCGTCGGGACAGTTGCGTCGATGACCATGACTCTCGGTCGCTGCTTCGCCGCAGCCGGAGTCTGGGTGCTGCTGCTCACAGCGGCGGCTGCGCGCGCGCAGCATCTGGAGCCGCGCGCCTACATCAACACGCCGGTCGGCATGAATTTCCTGATCGCGGGCTACACGTACTCTTCGGGGGGATTGGCCACGGATCCGGCGGTGCCCCTGACCAACGCTCAGCTCGACATCCATACGCCGTTCGTGGCGTATGCGCGAGCATTCGATGCTTGGGGCAAGTCGGCGAAATTCGACGCAGTGTTCGCCGGCGGGTGCCTGGACGGCACGGCGGATTTGAACGGCGCGCGCGTCTCCCGGGACATCTGCGGGATGCTCGATCCGACGATGCGCGTCGCGGTGAACTTCTATGGAGCACCGGCGCTCGAGGGCAAGGACTTCGCCACCTACAGGCAGGACCTGATCATCGGCGGGAGCCTGCAGGTGCAGGCGCCGCTCGGACAATACGACCCGACGCGACTGGTCAACCTCGGCAGCAATCGCTGGGCGTTCCGCCCCGAGCTTGGTGTTTCCAAGGTGCTGGACCGGAGGCTGCTGGTGGAGGCCACCCTCGGCGTCAACTTCTACACTGCGAACGACGATTTCTTCGGCGGCCAGAGGCGCGAGCAGGATCCGGTGCTGGCCACCCAGCTGCACTTCGTCTACCTGTTCCGCGGCGGCTCGTGGATCGCACTCGACGCCAACTACTACTCGGGCGGCCGGACCACGGTCGATGGCGTCGAGCAGAACGACGAGCTCGGCAATTCGCGCCTCGGCCTGACCTATTCCCATCCGTGGGATCGCCAGCACTCGCTCAAGCTCTACGTGAGCGAAGGCATCTCGGTGCGCTACGGTTCGGACTTCACTATCGTGGGGCTCGCCTGGCAATACCGATGGGGCGGAGGACTGTAGCAGGACACAACCAGGAGGCTCGAAGCACATGGCAAAGGACAAGGACAAGGACGGGGGCAAGGAAGCGGGCAGGCTCAAGCGCAAGCAGTACGACAAGGAGCTCGCCAAGCTGCACGTCGAGCTCGTCAAGCTGCAGGAATGGGTCAAGCACAAGGGACTCAAGGTCTGCGTGGTATTCGAGGGCCGCGACGGCGCCGGCAAGGGCGGCACCATCAAGGCGATCACCGAGCGCGTGAGTCCCCGCGTATTCCGCGTCATCGCGCTGCCCGCACCGACCGAGCGCGAGAAGAGCCAGATGTACGCGCAGCGCTACCTGCCGCACCTGCCTGCCGCGGGCGAGATCGTGATCTTCGACCGCAGCTGGTACAACCGCGCGGGCGTCGAGCGGGTGATGGGATTCTGCTCCGAGGAGACGGCGAAGGGCTTCCTGAAGGTGGTGCCGGCCTTCGAGAAGATGATGGTCGCCTCGGGAATCATCCTGATCAAGTACTGGCTCGACGTCAGCATGGAGGAGCAGACGCGCCGCCTGGCGTCGCGCATCGACGACGGCCGCAAGATCTGGAAGCTCTCGCCGATGGACCTGCTTTCCTACAGCCGCTGGTACGACTATTCGCGCGCACGCGACGACATGTTCCAGGCCACCGATACCAGCTGGGCGCCGTGGTACGTGGTGAATTCCAACGACAAGCGGCGCGCGCGGCTCAATCTCATCACGCACCTGCTTTCCAGGATCCCGTACAAGAAGGCCCCGCGCGAGAAGATCAAGCTGCCCAAGCGGCAGAAGGCGAAGGGCTACCGGGAGCCCGCCTACTCCTACAAGTTCGTGCCGGAACAGTTCTGATCCCCGCGCCCGACTGGCTGCGCGAGTACCGAGTCGAGTGGTTCAGGCTTGACCTGGTCGCGGGACTCACCGCCGCCGCGGTGGTGATTCCCAAGGCCATGGCCTACGCGACCATCGCGGGGCTGCCGGTGCAGGTGGGCCTGTACACCGCGCTCGTGCCGATGGCGATCTACGCGCTGCTCGGCGCCTCGCGCCCCTTGAGCGTGAGCACGACCACGACGATCGCCATCCTCACGGCGGCGGCACTCGGCCGCGTGGCGCCCGGCGGCGACGCCGCGTCGCTCGCTGCTGCGACGGCGACGCTGACCTTGCTCGTCGGCGCGGTGCTGGTGGCGGCCTCAGTGCTGCGCCTCGGGTTCGTCGCCAACTTCATCTCCGTGCCCGTGCTGGTCGGCTTCAAGGCGGGCATCGGGCTGGTGATCGTCCTCGACCAGGTGCCCAAGCTCCTCGGCATCCATTTCGACAAGGGTTCCTTCTTCCACAACCTCGCCGGCATCGCGCAGAACCTGCCGGAGGCATCGCTCGCGACCGTCGCCGTCAGCTTCGCCACGATCGCGGTGCTCATCGCCTTCGAGCGTTTCCTTCCCAGGGCGCCGGCGCCGCTCATCGCGGTGGCTGGCGCCATCGCTGCCGTGAGCCTCCTGGGCTTGCAGAGCCATGGCGTCTCGATCGTCGGCGAAGTGCCGACGGGCTTGCCGTCGCTCGTTCTCCCAGACTGGTCGCTGGTCGCAGCGCTCTGGCCGCCCGCTCTTGGTATCGCGCTCATGAGCTTCGCCGAGACGATCGCGGCCGGGCGCGCGTTCGCGGAACGCGGCGAGCCCGTTCCGCAGGCGAACCGCGAGCTGCTCGCGACCGGGCTCGGCAACGTGGGTGGCGCTTTTCTCGGAGCCATGCCGTCGGGCGGCGGCACCAGCCAGACTGCCGTGAACCGCCGCGCCGGTGCGCGCAGGCAGGTGGCGGGCCTGGTGGCGGCAGCCGCGGCGCTGCTCACCATGCTGCTGCTTGCGCCGTACATCGGGCTGATGCCGCAAGCCACGCTGGCGGCGGTGGTGATCGTGTACTCGGTGGGCCTCATCAGCCCGATCGAATTCCGCGAGATCCTGCAGGTGCGCCGGACCGAGTTTGCGTGGGCCCTGGTGGCGCTCGCCGGCGTCGTGCTGCTGGGAACGCTGCAGGGCATCCTCGTCGCCATCGTCGTATCGCTCATTGCGCTCGCCTACCAGGTGGCCGACCCGCCGGTGCACGTGATGGGTCGCAAGCCGGGCACCAACGTGTTCCGGCCGCGCAGCGACGAGCATCCCGAGGACGAGTCCTTTCCCGGGCTGCTGCTGCTGCGGCCCGAGGGGCGCATCTTCTTCCTCAATGCCGAGCGCGTGGGCCAGAAGATCCGCGCGCTGATCGACGCGGAGACGCCGAAGGTGGTGGCGCTCGACCTGAGCGGCGTCTTCGACATCGAGTACAGCGCGCTCAAGATGCTCGCCGAGGGCGAAAAGCGCTACCGCGAGGAGCACGGCGTGCTGCTATGGCTGGTCGGCCTCACCCCGGGGGTGTTCGCGATGGTGCAGCGCTCGCCGCTCGGCGCGACGCTGGGCCGCGAGCGCATGGTCCTCAACCGCGAGCAGGCCGTATCCAGATTCTTGTCCATGTAGCAGCAGGGGGCATTCCGCTGAGGCGCGCAAGCAAGTTGCAAGCTTGCCGTTTAGTCCTGCGGATTGGTAATTGCCAGCGCACACGGATCGGCCTACGCTGGCCTCCAGTTGACACAGGTCTAACGCCCGCGACGGCCCGGCCATAGGGTTTCCAAAGGCCTGCAGTTCCAGATTCCAGGAGAGATTCCCATGAACGCCGCAGTTTCATCCGGTTCCCCCAGCCTCACCCTGAACCAGTTCTTCTCCGCCTCCGAAGCGCGCAACGACCGCTGGCGCACCATGAACCGCATCGCTCGCGCACTCGCCGCCGCGGGCGGGCAGGGCGTGGACAAGTTGCGCACCGAGTTCACATCTGTCCTGGACGAAGTGACGCCGTTGGAGGACTTCAACGGTTATCCCGGCGTGCACCTGATGAGCCACGTGCGGGAGAGGCTCAAGACCGGCGACTGGACGGGCCTGGCGCGCCTGGTGCAGCACATCAGCGGCGCGCTGCTCACCAACAGCTATCGCGACGACATCGAGGCGTGGAGCGCCGACGAGGAAGGCGAGACGCGCGCGCCCGACATCCTGCCGCCCGCGGTCGGCCGGGGGCAGAGCCGCCGCCCGTACTTCGAGGTGCTGATGGTCTCTCCGGGAGAGCGCTCCATCTGGCCGACCATCCGCGAGACTTTCCACCGCCTGCGCCGCGAGGAGGATCGCTTCGTCTACGAGCCGGTGGTGGTCGGCAGCTTCGAGGACGCCGTGCTCGCCACCATCTTCAACTACAACCTGCAGTCCGTCGTGATCTCCGACGGCTTCGGCTTCGCCTCGCAATACGCCTTGCCCGCGCTGCGCGAGATCATCACGCGCAACCTGCCTGCGGGAGCCGGCGCAGGCATGGCCGACATGGGCACCGCGCTCGCCAAGGTCATTCGCATGCTGCGGCCGGAACTCGACGTGTTTCTCACCACCGACCGCGACGTCGCCAGGCTCGCGGGCTCGGATGAGGCGGCAGCGCTGCGCCGCGTGTTCTACGGAGTGGAAGAGCCGATGGAAATCCACCTCTCCATCATGGACGGCATCAAGGACCGCTACGACGCGCCGTACTTCGACAACCTGAAGAACTACGCGGCGCGGCCGATCGGCACCTTCCACGCACTGCCGGTGGCGCGCGGCAAGTCGATCTTCAAGTCGAACTGGATCCGCGACATGGGCGAGTTCTACGGCGCCAACCTGTTCCTCGCCGAGTCCTCCGCCACCACCGGGGGCCTGGACAGCCTGCTCGAGCCCACCGGCAACATCAAGGTGGCGCAGGACAAGGCGGCGCGGGCCCTGGGCGGCGACCGCAGCTTCTTCGTCACCAACGGCACCTCGACCTCGAACAAGATCGTGCACCAGGCGCTGCTCGTGCCGGGCGACATCGTGCTGATCGACCGCGACTGCCACAAGTCGCACCACTACGGCTGCGTGCTCGCGGGCGCGCAGCCGTACTACATCGACGCCTATCCGCTCACGCAGTACTCGATGTACGGCAGCCTCGCCATCCAGCCGATCAAGGACGCGCTGCTGCAGCTCAAGGCCGAGGGCAAGCTCGACCGGGCGAAGATGCTGGTGCTCACCAATTGCACCTTCGACGGCCACGTCGCCAACGTCGAGCGCACCATGCTCGAGTGCCTGGCCATCAAGCCGGACCTCGTGTTCCTGTTCGACGAGGCCTGGTTCGGCTACGCGCGCTTCTCGCCGTTCCTGCGCATGCGCACCGCGATGGGCGCCGCCGCCAAGCTGCGCGAGATGATGCGCGATCCCGAGTATCGCAAGCGCTACGAGGCGTCCAAGGGCAAGGAGGGCGCGCTGCCCGATCCGGACAAGGTGCGCATCCGCGTCTACGAGACCGACTCGGTGCACAAGTCCATGTCCTCGCTGCGCCAGGGCTCGATCATCGTGGTCGCCGACCAGGACTTCCACAGGGTGGAAGCGGCGTTCAAGGAGGCGTTCTTCACGCACACCTCGACCTCGCCCAACCTGCAGATCATCGCGTCCCTGGACGTCGCGCGGCGGCAGATGGAGCTCGAGGGCTACGAGCTGGTGCAGCGCGCGATCCAGCTCGCCATCGAGATCCGGCGAGAGATCAACAACCATCCGCTGATCTCGAAGTACTTCCACTGCGCCACGCCGGCCGAGATGATCCCTGCCGAGTACCGGCAGACGGGCTTCGCGGATTACGGCATGCCGGGCAAGACCATCGCCGACACGGCGAAGGCACTGCGCGAGGACGAGTTCTTCCTCGACCCTACGCGCATCACGCTGCTTTGCGGCAACGCGGGCATGGACGGCACGCAGTTCAAGGGACTGCTGGCGAGCGACTACGACATCCAGATCAACAAGACCTCGCGCAACAGCGTGCTGGTGCAGATCAACATCAACAACACGCGCAGCGACATGGCGCACCTGATCAAGGCGCTCGCTGACATGGCGCGCGCCATCGACAAGCGCCTGGCGGAAGGCGGCGCGGACGCCGTGGCGACGTTCAAGGCGCGCGTCAAGTCGCTGGTCGAGGACGTGCCGGACCTGCCGAACTTCAGCCGCTTCCACGACGCGTTCCGCGACGACCCGAAGAGCAAGACCGCCGAAGGCCACATGCGCGCCGCGTATTACATGGCGTACGACGCAGCCAACTGCGAGTACATCAAGCTGAACGACAAGCAGATCGACGAGCGGCTGAAGAACGGCCCCGAGCTGGTGTCGGCCAAGTTCGTGATCCCCTATCCGCCGGGCTTTCCGATCATGGTGCCCGGGCAGGTGATCACGCCGGAGACGATCGCATTCATGCGCAAGCTGGACGTGAAGGAGATTCACGGGTTCAATGCGGCGAAAGGCCTGGAGCTGCTCAGTCCCAAGGCGCTTGCCGCGCGCAAGGGCAAGGCGAGCGACCGCTAGAGGCGCACGACAACCGAGAGAGGCACACCATGGAAGTCCTTTTCAAGTGGCTCGCGGCAAATCCCTTCATCCTGCTGTTCTTCGTGGTGGGCGGCGCCGTGCTGCTCGGCAAGGCGACCGTCAAGGGCTACGGCTTCGGCATGGTCGCCTCCGCGATCATCGTCGGCGCGGGCCTCTCGGCGTGGGCCTCGACCTACGGCATCAAGATGAGCCTCGACAATTTCGCGAAGTCGCTCTTCTACTACCTCTTCATGTACGGCGTGGGCCTGCGCGTGGGCCCCTCGTTCATCAACAGCCTGAAAGGCGACGGCCTCAAGTTCACTTTCCTCGCCGTGTTCTGCTCGGTGCTCGGCCTGCTCGGCTGCGTGGCGCTGGCGAAGCTGTGGTCTCTGCCCGACGGTGCCGCCGCGGGCATCCTCGCCGGCGCGATGACCATGTCGGCGGCGATCGGCTCGGCGGAAGAGGCGATCAAGCAGGGCGTGTTCAAGCTCGCCGACGGCCAGACCGCCGAGCAGGTGAGCGGCATGATCGCGCTCTCCTACGGCCTGACCTACATCTGGGGCACGGTCGGCATCATCCTCATTTGCAAGTACCTGCCGCGTTGGTGGGGCATCGACGCCAGGGCGGCGGCCAAGAAGTACGAGGAGGAGAAAGGCGTGCCGAACGTGGACGACGCGGGCCTGACGGGCTACCGGCCGCTCGCGCTGCGCGCCTACAAGCTCTCGAATGACGCGGTCGTGGGCATGAGCGTGCGCCAGTTCCTGCAGAAGCATCCGGAGTACAAGGTGCTCAACGTGGCACGTGGCGACGAGCGCCTCGGCGCGCCGGACGACCTCGTCCTGCAGAAGGGCGACGTGATCGCGCTCGGCGGGCGCCTCGAGGCGATGACCGCCAACATGGGGCTGATCGGCCCCGAGGTGCCGGATGCCAAGGTGCTCAACATCCCCATCGACCAGGCCGAGATCCTGGTCACCAACAAGGAGATGGAAGGCAAGGAGCTGAAGGAGTTCCGCAGCGCCGAGTTCGCGGGCCAGATCGGGCTGCACCACATCGAGCGCGGCGGCGTGACGATCCCGATGGGCTTGAACACCAGGCTCGAGCGCTTCGACGTGCTGTTCGTCGGCGGCATCAAGTCCGCGGTGGACAAGGTGGCCGCGCTGATGGGCAAGGTGGCGCGCCCGAGCACCTCCACCGACCTGCTGACGCTGTCGGTCGGCATGATCCTGGGGTTCCTCATCGGCGCGATCACCGTTCCGCTCGCCGGCTCCAACGTCGGCCTGGGCAACGCCGGCGGCCTGCTGGTGTCCGGCATCATCGTGTCGTCGATCGTGTCGCGCCTGCGCTTCTTCGGCAGCACGCCGAACGCGGCGCGCAACATCCTGGAAGACCTGGGGCTGGTCGTATTCATCGCCATCGTCGGTGTCAATTCCGGCGCCGGCCTGCTGACGCAGCTCTCCGGCAGCGTCGCGCTCTACATCTTCATCGCCGGCTTCATCGTGACGACGATCCCGCCGATCCTGGTGTGGGCCATTGGCTATCACTGGATGAAGATCAATCCCGCGGTGCTGATGGGCGGCGTGGCGGGGGCGCGCTCGCACTCCGGCCCGGCGCGCGAAGCGGCGAAGGAAATCGGCAGCTCGGTGCCGTGGATCGGCTTCCCGGTGGGCTACGCCGTTTCCGGCGTGCTGCTCACGGTGTTCGGGTACGTCGCGATGGTGATGTCGAAGTAGCCCGTGGCCTGGCTCGCGGCGAGCTTCGAGAAGTACCCGGAGCTGGCGGTGTTCCTGGTCGTCGGCCTGGGCTATTGGGTCGGCGGCTTCAAGTTCCGCGGCTTCGGCCTCGGACCGGTGACGGGATCGCTGATCGTAGGGGTCCTGGTCGGCTACTTCTTCAAGGTGCCGGTGTCGTCGATGGCGAAGTCGATCCTGTTCCTGCTGTTCCTGTTCAGCATCGGCTACTCCGTGGGGCCGAAGTTCTTCCAGGCGATGAAGGGCGGCGGGCTGCGCTGGGCGGCGCTTGCCGCCTTCATGGCAGCCGCCGGACTCGCCGCGGCCTACGCGGTGTCGCGCTACCTCAAGCTCGATCCCGGGCTCGCCGCGGGCCTGCTCTCCGGCGCGCTCACGGAGTCTCCCGCGATCGGCACGGCGACCGAGGCGATCAATTCGCTGCCGCTGCCGGAGGCCGAGCGCGCCAAGCTGGTCGGCCACGTCGCCGTGGCGGATGCACTCTGCTACCTGTTCGGCGCCTTCGGCGTGATCCTCTTCGTGAGCGAGATTGCCCCCAGGCTGCTCGGTATCGACCTGAAGGCCGAGGCGCAGAAGGTCGAGAAGGAGCTTGGCATCGATCGCAGCAAGCCGGGCATCGTCTCGGCCTGGCGGCCGTTCGAGATGCGCGCCTACCGCCTGGCGCCGGACACGCGGCTGGCGGGCTTGAGCGTGGCGCAGGCCGAGAACTTGAGGCCGGGCGTGCGCGTGTTCATCGAGCGCATCCGGCGCGGCGACGAGCTGATGGACGCCACGCCGGAGATACGCTTGCAGGGCGGCGATATCGTGGTGGTTTCCGGCCGCCGCGAGATCCTGGTCGAGCTCGTCGGCCAGACGACGGCCGAGGAGGTGGAGGACCGCGAGGCGCTCGACGTGCCCACCGCGGCCTACGACGTGTTCGTCACCAGCAAGGATCTGCACGGCAAGATGCTGGAGGAGATCGCGCGCGACACCGAGGCGGTGCGCAGCGTGTTCCTGCGCGGCATCAGCCGGCGCGGCCATGAGATCCCGGTCGGTCCGCGGACCCGGATCGAGCGCGCGGACGTGCTGCGCCTCATCGGCCCGGAGCACGCGGTGGCGAAGGTCGCGGCCTCGGTTGGCCAGGTCGTCACGCCTACGGACACCACGGACTTCGTGGCGCTGGGCATCGGCATCCTGGTGGGCGCGCTGATCGGCATCGCGATCGTCGTGCCGGTCGGAGCGATGAAGATCGCCATCGGCACGAGCGTCGGCACGCTGATCGCCGGGTTGCTGACAGGGTACCTGCACTCGACGCGGCCGCTGTTTGGCCGCATTCCCGACGGCGCCATCTCGTTCATGAGCGCCATCGGTCTCGCGGGGTTTGTGGCGATGATCGGCCTGGGCGCCGGGCCGCACTTCGTCGAGGCGCTGCGCGAGTCGGGGGTGGGTCTGTTCTTCGGCGGCATGGTGGTAACGCTTGTGCCGCTCGTCACGGGACTTTACTTCGGGCGCTACGTGCTGCGCCTCAACCCGCTGCTGCTGCTCGGTGGCATGGCCGGCGCATTGACCATGACCGCGGGGCTCGCGGCCGTGCAGGAGCGCTCCGGCAGCACGGTCGCCGTGCTCGGTTATTCCGGCACGGTGGCAATCGGCCACATCCTCTTAACAACCTGGGGCACGGTGATCGTATGGCTCATCGCACACTGAAATTCACGAACCTGCGGACGCTGGCGGGCGCCGGCCTGGCCTTGGCGCTGTCGTCCACGTCGGTCCCTGCACTGGCGATCACCGGAGACGAGGTGTCGCGCGGGCTTGGCAAGGAGAGCGAGGTCACGGTCCACCTGCGCAGCTACTACCTCGAGAGGGACAGGCCCGCGCCGAGCTCGGATCTCGGCGCTTGGGCGCTCGGCGGCTGGCTGGGCTATCAGTCGGGCTGGATCGCGGACTTCCTGCGCGTGGGCGCCGTCGCCTATACGTCGCAGCCCTTGTGGGCACCGGATGACAAGGACGGCACGTTGCTGCTCAAGCCCGGGCAGGAGGGCTACACGGTGCTCGGCCAGGCCTACGTCGCCCTCAGGATGCAGCAGCACGTGTTCACCGGCTTCCGCCAGCTCGTGGACCAGCCGGAAGTGAATGCGCGCGACATCCGCATGACTCCCAACACCTTCAACGGCTACACGCTGGGCGGCAAGGTCGGGGAAGTCGTCTACTACGGCGGCTACCTCGACAAGTTGAAGACCATCAATTCAGACGAATTTCGCGACATGGCGGCCGTTGCCGGCGTCTCGACGGTCGGTTCGCAGGCCATGTGGCTGGGCGGGCTCGCCTACAAGCCGGCCGAGTCGCTCGCGCTGCGGTTCTCGATCTACGATGTCTCCGACGTCCTCGGCTCCACCTTCCTGGATGCGGTCTGGACCACGCCGCTCTCGCAGGACATGCGGCTCAAGCTGTCCGGCCAGTACATGTTCCAGTCGAGCAACGGCACCGCGCTCACCGGTACCTCCTGGGATACCTACGCTGCAGGCCTGAAGGCCGACCTGACGCGCGGGCCGTTGACCCTGACCACGTTCTACAACCAGACCGGGCGCGGGCAGAACTACCAGACGCCCTATGGCGGCTGGGCGGGCTACGCCTACATGATCGTGACGGACTTCAACCGCGCGGGCGAGACCGCCCTCGCAATCGGCGGCAGCTACGACTTCAAGGCCAGCGTACCCGGGCTTTCCCTCACGGCCTACGCCGTTTACGGCAGCGACGCGGTCGTCGCGGCGACCGGCGCGCCGTCCACGGACAAGACCGAGTACGACTTGACCGTCGACTACCGCTTCGGCGCCGAACGCTGGCCGGACTGGCTCAGGCCGCTGTGGCTGCGCTTTCGCTATGCCAACGTAGACGAGAGCACGGTGGGCACCACGCACGACTTCCGCGTCATCGCGAACTGGGAGTGGGTGTTCAAATAGCGGACTGCGCGGGCGTCAGTTGCCGATCGCCGCGCGGTTCGGCGCGCCCAGCAGCAGGTAGAGGCTGACGCGTCCCGCTTCGCCGAAGCCGAGGCCGAGGTAGGCAGGCCCGGCGAAGGTATTGGCGCCAAGGAACAACGAGCCGGACCACAGCGTGCCCGTGTCGGGGGAGTTGTCCACGCGCCCATGCATCTGTCCGGCCTCGATGGATGCGCCCACGTAGACGCCGGAGCCGAGGATGTCCGGCAGCGGCACCGTGCGGTTGTAATACATGAGG
>DASTHP010000131.1:0-2936 GCA_035718125.1 Burkholderiales bacterium
CACCGCCCTGCCGGACTGCCACCGCGTCGTGGTGATCATGTCCGACCTGCAGGAGTTCAGCTACGCCGAGATCGCCGAGACCCTGGCGATCCCGATCGGCACCGTGCGCTCGCGCCTCGCGCGCGCGCGCGGCGCGCTGCAGAAAGCGCTCTGGCAGCAGGCCCAGGCGTATGGACTGAAGAACGCCCCGAGCGCATCGCGCGCAACGGCAACCGCAAAGGCACCGTGAGATGACCAAAGAGCAGATCAACTGCGAGCAGGCCCTCAAGCAGATCCTCGATTACGTCGACCGCGAGCTCGGCGAGCACGAGCGCGCGGCGATGCAGGCGCACCTGCACACCTGCAAGAGCTGCTTTTCGCGCATGGAGTTCGAGCGCCGGCTGAAGGAGAAGGTTGGCGCCGTGTGCGATGAAGAGGTGCCCGCGCAGCTGGCCGCGCGCGTCAAGGGCCTGCTCAAGAATTTCTGAACCGCCGCGCTGACCTCATTGGGAGGTGGGTATGGTTGCGATCGTCAGCGACAAACGCGAATTCATCTTCAAGGCGGTGGCCGACATGTACACCGACGTCGCCACGCACCCGGAGAAGACGTTCCACTTCCCGACCGGGCGGCTCGCGTGCCTGTTCGTCGGCTATCCAGGTCACCAGCTCGACCTGATCCCGGCCGCGGCGCCCGAGTCCTTCGCGGGCGTCGGCTATCCCTTTGCCGCCGGCGCGATCCGCGAGGGCGACGTGGTCCTCGACGTGGGCTCGGGCTCGGGCACCGATGCGCTGATCGCCAGCACGCTCACCGGGTCGCGCGGCCGGGTGTACGGGCTCGACATGACGCAGGCCATGCTGGACAAGCTGCGGCGCAATATCGCCGCGATGGGCGCGCAGAACGTGGTGCCGCTCGAGGGCAACGCAGAGGAGATTCCGCTCGGGGACGCTTGCATCGACGTGGTGACCAGCAACGGCGTGCTCAACCTCGTGCCGGACAAGCCGCGCGCCTTCGCGGAGATCGCGCGCGTGCTCAGGCCCGGCGGGCGCGTGCAGATCTCGGACATCTCGCTCGCCAAGCCGGTGTCCGACAAATCCCGCTCCGACCCGAAGCTGTGGGCCGAGTGCGTCGTGGGCGCGGTCGTGGAGGACGACTACGTGGCAAGGCTGCGTGCCGCGGGCCTCGAGGTGGAGGTGATCAGCCGCTTCGA
This sequence comes from Burkholderiales bacterium, assembly GCA_035718125.1. Classification (GTDB taxonomy): domain Bacteria; phylum Pseudomonadota; class Gammaproteobacteria; order Burkholderiales; family SG8-39; genus JAABQT01. The sequence goes on from DASTHP010000131.1 coordinate 1,188, forward strand.
CTATTTTGCCGGCAGCGTCAGCGCGGACACGCGGCGGGTCGCCCACGGGCTCGGCGCGCATACGATCGTCATGCGCGGGACAAAGGCCTGACCGGGAACGTCGCGGTCGGCGCGCGGGGTCGGCGCGCCAGGGTATCGAGCGCGGGCTACCATAGCTTTCCGCCGTGCCCAGAATCCTGCTCACCCACTCGCCCGAAACCCGCACGCAGTACTACGGCGAGCGCGCGCTGGCCGGATTGCGCGCCCTGGGCGAAGTGCAGCTGCACCTTGGAGACGTTCCGCTGCAGGGTGAAGCGCTGATCGCCGCCGCGGCGGACTGCGACCTCGTCGTCTCCTACCGCCAGTCGCCCGCGCCCGCCGCGCTGTTCGAGCGTTTGCCGAAGCTGGTGGCCTTCCTGCGCTGCGCCGTGGACATCCGCAACGTCGACGTGGCCGCGGCCAGCCGCGTGGGGGTACTCGTCACGCAGGCGAGCGCGGGCTTCGTCTCCGCCGTGAGCGAGCTGGTGCTGGGCTTCCTGGTGGACCTCTCGCGCGGCATCTCGCGCGCGAGCGCCGAGTACCGCGCAGGCCGCGTGCCCACGGCGCGCACGGGACGCGAGCTGCGCGGCAGCACGATCGGCATCATCGGCTACGGCGCGATCGGCCGCGAGGTGGCGCGCGTGGCGCGCGCGCTCGGCATGCGCGTGCTGGTGAACGATCCCTACGTGCAGGGCGTCGCGCAGGTGCTGCTCGCCGAGCTGCTGGCGCAGTCCGACTACGTGGTGCCGCTCGCGGTCGCGACGCCGGAGACCGAGAACCTGATGAACGACGCGGCCTTCGCGCAGATGAAGCCGGGCGCCTTCTTCATCAACGTCTCGCGCGGCAACCTGGTGGACGAGGCGGCGCTCACGCGCGCGCTCGACTCGGGCCGCCTCGCGGGCTGCGCGCTGGACGTCGGCCGCGCGCCCGACCAAATGCCGACGCCCGCGCTCGCTGAGCGCGCGGATGTCATCGCCACGCCGCACACGGCCGGCCTGACGCTCCCCGCCATCGAGCACCAGTCGCTCGAGACGGTGGCGCAGGCGGACGAGATCCTGCAAGGCCGCGCGCCGAAGGGCGCGGTGAATGCCGGGCAATGGACCAGAAAGGAGAGGCTCTCTCTATGAAAACCATCCTCATCACCGGCGCCGCCGGCGACGTCGGCACCCACCTGCGCCGCGAGCTCGCGGGCAAGTACCGCATCCGCGCTTCGGACCTCAGGCCGCTGAAGAAGGCGGCGCAGGAGGCCTATGTGCGCGCCGATATCTCGAAGATGGCCGACGCGCTGCGCATTACCAAGGGTGTGGACGCGGTCGTGCATCTCGGCGGCTACTCAGTGGAGGGGCCCTGGGAGGGCATCCTCAGCGCCAATATCATCGGCTGCTACAACGTGTTCGAGGCGGCGCGCCGCAACGGCGTGAAGCGGATCCTGTTCCCCACGTCGAACCACGCGGTCGGCTTCTACCCGCGCAGCCAGACCATCGACCATCGCGTATACATCAAGCCCGACAGCCGCTATGGCGTCTCCAAGGTGTTCGGCGAGGCGCTCGGCAGCCTGTACGCCGACAAGTACGGCATGCAGGTGTTCTGCATGCGCATCGGCAACGTCAATCCCAAGCCGATCGACAAGCGGCGGCTGTCGATCTGGTTCAGCCCGCGCGACCTCGCGCAGCTCGTTTCCATCGGCATCGATCATCCGGACATCCACTTCGAGATCGTCTACGGCATCTC
>DASTHP010000132.1:0-2251 GCA_035718125.1 Burkholderiales bacterium
GCGGACGAGGGCGTGGGCTGCATCGTCATCACGGGCAACGAGAAGGCCTTCGCCGCGGGCGCCGACATCGCCGCGATGAAGGACTACAGCTACATGGACGCCTACAAGGCGAACTACATCACGCGCGACTGGGAGCACATCCGCAACATCCGCAAGCCCGTGATCGCCGCGGTGGCGGGCTACGCGCTGGGCGGCGGCTGCGAGCTCACCATGATGTGCGACCTGGCGATTGCCGCGGAAAACGCGAAGTTCGGCCAGCCCGAGATCAACCTCGGCATCATGCCGGGCTCGGGCGGCACGCAGCGCATGCCGCGATTCACCAGCAAGGCGATCGCGATGGACGTCTGCCTCACCTCGCGCATGCTCGATGCGCAGGAAGCGCTGCGCGCCGGGCTCGTGTCGCGCGTGGTGCCGGTCGAGAAGCTCATGGAGGAGGCGATGGCGGTGGCCGAGAAGATCGCCGCCTACTCGCTCCCCGTGGTGATGATGATCAAGGAGTCCATCAACCGCGCCTACGAGACGACGCTCTCCGAGGGCGTGCTCTTCGAGCGCCGCGTTTTCCACTCCCAGTTCGCCCTCGAGGACCAGAAAGAAGGCATGGCCGCCTTCGTCGAGAAGCGCAAGCCCACCTTCAAGAACAAGTGAAAATCGGGGTCAGGGCCGAATTATTCCGTCGCGGAATAATTCGGCCCTGACCCCAATTTTCCATGCGTTCCATTCCCGTCATCCTGATTGCGGCCCACATCTTCTCGATGCTGGGCTTTTCGACGTATCCGGCGCTGCTGCCAGAGTTGCAGGGCGAGTGGGGGCTATCCAACTCGCAGGCGGGGATCATCGGCAGCTTCTTTTTCGCCGGCTACATCGCCACGGTGTCCTCCTGGACGGCGCTTACCGACCGCATCGACGGCCGCTGGGTGTACGCCGCCGGCAGCGCGGTCGCGCTCATCGGCTGCGCGGGCTTTGGCCTCGGCGCGCAAGGCTTCCTGAGCGCCTGCGTGTACCAGGTGCTGATGGGCGCGGGCATCGCCGGCACCTACATGCCGGGCCTGCGCTTGCTCTCGGACGTCACGCACGGCAAGTCGCAGAGCCGCTTCGTCGCGTTCTACACGTCGTTCTTCGGTATCGGCGCGGCGCTTTCCTTCGCGCTCGCCGGCTGGATCGCCCCCATCGCCGGCTGGCGCATGGCCTTCGTCTATTGCGCCGTCGGCTCGGTCATCTCGGGCCTGATGGTGTTCTTCAGCCTCGCGCCCAAGACCCCCGCGGGCTCGACGCATTCGATCCTTTTCCCGCTCGCCGCCTGGCGCACCGTCCTCTCCAACCGGCCGGCGGCTGGCTACATCTTCGGCTACTGCGTGCATTGCCTGGAGCTCTTCGGCTCGCGCGGCTGGATGGTGGCGTTCCTCGCCTTCTCGGCGGGCGTGGGCGCGGCGGGCGCCTCGCCCTGGAGCGCGACCGCGATTGCGGCGCTCGTGAACCTGCTCGCGGTGCCCGCCTCGATCCTCGGCAACGAGATGGCGCTGCGCATCGGCCGCCGGCGCTGGATCCTCATCGTGATGGCGAGCTCCTCGCTTGCCGGCATCGCCCTGGCCTTCTCGGCCCCGCTGCACTGGGCGCTGGTCATGGCGCTGCTCGTCTTCTATTCCATGCTGGTGATGGCGGAGTCCGCCACGCTTACCGCGGGCCTCGTGGCCACTGCTCCAGCTGAACTGCGCGGCGCGGCGATGGGCCTTTACTCGCTCATCGGCTTTGGTGGCGGGATGCTCGGGCCGGCCGTGTTCGGGGCGGCGCTCGACCTCGCCGGCGGGCAGGGGAGCATCGCCGCGTGGGCATGCGGCTATGCGGCAATCGGGGCCGGATGCCTCTTGGCCCCCGCGGTGGTGAGGCTATTCCGGCCCGCCCGCTAGTATGATGCCGTCCAAGGAGGAGGGACCATGGAACGCTTCTGGCTGAAGAGCTATCCCGAGGGCATGCCCGCCGATGTCACCTGGGACGAGAACCAGTCGATCGGCGAGCTCTTCGACAAGAGCTGCAAGCAGTTCGCCGAACGCCCGGCATTCCATTGCATGGGCAAGACGCTCACCTTCGCGCAGATCGACAAGATGAGCCGCGACTTCGCCGCCTGGGTGCAGGCGAAGGGCCTGGGCAAGGGCACGCGCGTCGCGATCATGATGCCCAACTGCCTGCAGTACCCGATCGTGCTCTTCGGCACGCTGCGCGCGGGCTACACGGTGGTGAACGTCAATCCCCTCTA
>DASTHP010000133.1:0-5753 GCA_035718125.1 Burkholderiales bacterium
CTGGGCGCTGCGATCGCTGTGCGTCATCGGGTCCCGGAAAACAAAACGCCCGTTCGGCTTGCGCGGAAACGGGCGTCGGAGCACGTCTCTTTAGCGGTATTTGTAACGCGCCCGCAAGCTGAACATCAAATCGGCGCGGACTCGGAGTGTGTCCCAGTTCCCCCTGCTGTGTCAATTGCTTACGCGTATAATCCCCTCCCCCATGGACCATCTCGAGCCCAAACGCGCGCAGCAGTTCCTGAAGCAGCATGCGGACGCGCTATTCATCGATTGCCGCAGTGAGATGGAGTATCTGTTCGTAGGCCACCCGGTGGGCGCGTTGCACGTCGCCTGGAATGACGGCCCGGACTGGGCGGTGAACCCGCACTTCGTCGGGCAGGTGAAGAAGCTCGCCGGCACCAACCACGCCACGCGCCCCATCGTGCTCATCTGCCGCAGCGGCAACCGCTCCAGGGAAGCCGGCGAGGAGCTCGAGCGCGCAGGCTTCACGCAGGTGTTCAATGTGCTGCACGGCTTCGAGGGCGAGCTGAACGACCATCACCAGCGCAACTCGCTCGCCGGTTGGCGCTACGAGGGCCTGCCCTGGGAGCAGTGCTAGTCCGCTAGCGAAGCTCGCAGCGGGCTCGGCTTGCACCGCCTGATGAGCCTTGTACCGGGCGTGCACCCGCCCGCCCGCCTCGCCTGGGGCATCTGGGCGCTCGGCGCGTCGCTCTATCTCGCCGGATTCTTTCAACGCGTCGCGCCTGCGGTGATGACGCAGGAGCTGATGGCGGAGTTCTCCCTCGCCGCCGCCGGCCTCGGCAATCTTTCGGCGTTCTACCTCTACGGGTACGTCGCCATGCAGATCCCCACCGGGCTCATGGTGGACCGCTACGGCGCGCGGCGCGTGCTGTCCGCCGGCGCGGGGCTCGCCGCGCTCGGTGGCCTGATGTTCGCGCTGGCCCCGAACCTGTACTTCGCGTATCTCGGTCGGCTGCTGATCGGCGGCTCGGTGGGCGTCGCCTGGGTGGGAACGCTCAAGCTCGCCGCACACTGGCTGCCCGCGCAGCGCTTTGCGCTCGCCAGCGGGCTTGCGCTCGCGGCCGGGATGAGCGGCGCGGTCGGCGCCGGCGTGCCGCTGGCCGCGGCGGTCGCGCAGTTCGAGTGGCGCCCCGTGATGCTCGCGGTGGCGCTCGCCACCGCGGCGATCTGCGGCGCAATCTGGCTGGTGGTGCGCGACGACCCGACGGAGCGGGGATACCTCGGCTACGCCACGGTACAGGCCTCGGGCGCGGGGCGTCCATCGGTGTGGCAGGGTCTCGCCGAGGTGCTGCGCTATCGCAACACCTGGCTCATCTTCTTCGCGCCGCAGGGCATCAGCGGCGCGACGATCGCCTTCGGCGGCCTGTGGGGCGTGCCCTATCTCGTGTCGGTATACGGCTTCACGCCAGCGCGCGCGGCGTTCTACTGCTCGGCGCTGATGCTCGCGTGGGCCCTGGGCGGGCCGCTGTTCGGCGCGTTCTCGGACCGCTTGCGCGAGCGCAAGCCGCTCTACGTGATCGGCTCGGTGTCGGCACTCGTGCTGTGGTCGGTCATCGTGCTGGCGCATCCTTCGCCCAACGTGCTCCTCGCGCTGCTGGTGGCCGCGGGCTTCACCTCGGGCTGCATGGTGATCGGCTTCGCCTACGCCAAGGAGTCCGTCCCCGCGCCCCTGGCCGGCACCGCGACCGGTGTCGCCAACATGGGCTCGATGACCGGCGCGATGCTGCTGCAGCCGCTGATCGGCGTGCTGCTGGATGCGGGCTGGCTCGGCGACACCAACTACCTGAACGCGCGCGCCTACGGTGCGCAGGCCTGGCGCGACGCGTTCCTGCTGCTGCTCGGCTGGCTCGCGCTGTCTTTCTCCTGTGCGCTCGCCACGCGCGAGACGCACGCGCGCCAGTTGCGCTGATAAGATTTCAGGCGATGAACGACGCCGAGTTCCGCTCCATCACCGCGAGCTTTGCCTGCCAGGTGCACTGGGGCGACTGCGATCCGGCGGGCATCATCTTCTATCCGACCTACTTTCGCTGGATGGATTCGGCCTGCTGGGCGTTCTTCGCCAGCGTCGGCTATCCCGCCAAGCGCATGCGCGCCGAGAATCTCGCCATGCCGCTCATCGCCGCGGACTGCCAGTTCCTGCATCCTGCCGAGCAGGGCGACCACTGCGAGGTGCGCTCCCGGATCGCGCGTTTCGGCGGCAAGTCCTTCGTCCTCGCGCACGAGGTACTGCGCGCGGACGGCGTGGGGCTCGCGCGCGGCAGCGAGACGCGCGTCTGGGGCCGGTTCGAAAAGGGTCCCGGCTCGCGCCTGCGCGGCGAGACGATCCCGGAAGAGCTGAAGGCCCAGTTCCGCGCTAAGTAACCCGCACCGCCCGCCACTCGGCGAGCGCACGCGCGATCATCGCGCCCGCGCTGCCGAACGCCTTCTCGGCGTCGAACAGCCCGGCGAGCTCCTGCGCCGGAATCGCGCGCGCGGCCTCGGGATCGGCGCGCAGCGCCTCGAGGAGCGTTGCGCCCTCGCGCTGTACCTGCGCGCACAGCCTCTCGGTGAGCTGGTGCGCGGCCGCCTTGCCGAGCGTGCGCGCAAGGCGCACGGCGACCGCTTCGGCATACACCAGGCCGCGCGTGCGCTCGAGATTGCGGCGCATCGCCGCCGCATCCACTTCGAGGCCTTCGAGAACCTCCGCCATCGCCGCGGTGCCGCTCGCCGCCGCGCACAGCAGTTCGCGCAGCGTGAACCACTGGCTCTGCCACTGGCCCAGCCCGCGCTCGTGCTCGGGCGCAAGCTGCGCCAGCAGCGTCGCTGCGAGGCCGGGCGCGCGTTGCGCTGCCTCCAGCGCCAGCAGGCTGCCGGCAGGATTGCGCTTGTGCGGCAAGCTCGAGGAGCCGCCGCGGCCGGCGCCTGCCGGCTCGGCGGCCTCGCCAACCTCGGGCTGCATCATCAGGGAGATGTCGCGTCCGATCTTGCCTGCGGCTCCGGCGAGGATTGCGATCTCCGCCCCCAGGCGCGCAAAGGCGTCGCGCGCGCTATGCCACGGCAACGCGGGCCGCGCCAGGTCGAGCTCGGCGGCGAGCGCGTCGCCCACCGCGTCGCCCTGCGCGCCGAAGGCCGACAGCGTGCCGCCGGCGCCGCCGAATTGCAGCGTGCAGGCTTGCGCGAGCGCAGCCGGCAGCCGGGCGCGCGCGCGGGTGAGCGCGGAAAGCCACACCGCCGCCTTCCAGCCGAAGGGCACGGGCAGCGCGGGCTGCAGCAGGGTGCGCGCGGCAAGCGGCGTGCGTGCATGGCGCTCTGCGAGTTGCGAAGCGGCATCGCCCGCGCGCGTAGCAAGCCCGACCAGGCGCTCGCCGGCACTGCGCAGGCACAGCGCGGCCGCCGTATCCATGACGTCCTGGCTGGTGGCGCCGAAGTGGACGTGGCGCGCCGCCTGCGCGGACACCGCCGCGACCTGCGCGGTGAGGCTCTGCACGAAGGGAATGGCCAGCGCCCCCGCCGTGCGCGCGGCGCGCGCCAGCGCTGCAGCGTCGAACTCGGCGCGCTCGCAGACGCGCGCGATCGTCTGCGCATCCTCGGCCGGAACCAGCCCGGCGCGCGCCTCGGCGAGCGCCAGTGCCGCCTCGAAGCGCGCCATCGCCGCGAGCAGCTGCCGGTCCGACAGCAGCTCGGCGCAGCGCTCGTCCGCGAAGGCGAGGTCGAGACTCAGAAGTCGAAGAACACCGTTTCGTCCCTGCCCTGCAGGACGATGTTCCACTCGAGAAGGCCCTTCGCCTTGCGGCGCGCCACCAGCGTGCCGCGGCGCGCGGCGGGCACGAGCTTGAGCAGCGGGTCCTGCGCGTTGGCCGCATCGCCGGGAAAGTAGATGCGCGTGGCGAGCTGCTTGAGCAGCCCGCGCATGAACACCGTTACCGAAAGATGCGGCGCCTGCAGCTTGCCGTCGGGAGCGGGCACGCGCCCGGGCTTGATGGTGGTGAACTTGAACGCGCCCTTGGCGTCGGTCGGGATGCGGCCGAAGCCGCGAAAGCCCTTCTCCAGCGCCTTCTTCTGCCGGTCTTCCGGGTGCGCGTACTTGCCCTCGGCGTTCGCCTGCCAGATCTCGATCAGGCCGTCGCTGACGCCGGCACCGTCGCCGTCGAGCAACCTGCCCTGGATGGTGACGCGCTCGCCCTTGACGCCGGGTGCGGCGATCTTCGAAGTGTTGAGCCAGGTGAGCCCGATGTGCAGGTAGGGGCCGACCGTCTGCGAACCGCTGGCATAGAGGCTCACGTCATTCCCCCGGCGACCTGTCCATCGGCGTCGCCTCGCGGCCGCGCAGCACGATGTCGAAGCGGTAGGCGAGCGCATGCTCCGGCACCGTGTGCTCCCAGTCGAACTGCGAGACCAGGCGCACGCGCGCCTTCGGGTCGGGGACGCTCATGTACATCGGGTCGTACTCCAGGAGCGGGTCTCCCGGGAAGTACATCTGCGTGACCATGCGCGTGAGGAACGCGCGGCCGAACAGCGAGAAATGGATGTGCGCGGGACGCCAGGCGTTGTAATGGTTGCGCCAGGGGTATTCGCCGGGCCGGATGGTGACGAAGCGGTAGCGCCCTTCGGCGTCGGTGAGCGCGCGGCCCGCGCCCGAGAAATTCGGGTCCACCGGCGCGTTGTGCGTGTCGTTCTTGTGCGGGTAGCGCCCGGCGGCATTCGCCTGCCAGACTTCGACCAGCGTGTGCGGCATCGGCCGGCCGTTCTCGTCGAGCACGCGGCCGCTGACGATGATGCGCTCGCCGATCGGGTCGCCCTTGTGCTGGCGCGTGAGGTCGTGGTCCGTCGGCTTGAGATCGTCGGTGCCGAACACCGGGCCGGTGATTTCCGAGAGCGTCTGCGGCACGATGACCAGCGGCTGCGTCGGATGCCGCTTGGCCGTCGAGGCGTAGAACGGGAAGTCGTACTCGGGCTGCGTGCCCGGATGAAACCTGCGGTAAGCCTGGATCTTGCTCATGGCGCCTTCAGTCTCCCTCGGTGCGGATGCCAGCGACGCGCATTCTCCCTCTATTCCGCGTCGGGCTGCTTGCCCGGCTGCGCACGATCGAATGCATCAAGTTGCATGCACGCGCCGAACACGCGCATCACGGTGGGATAAGGGGCGAGGTCGCACTGGTAGCGCTGCGCATTGAACACCTGCGGCACCAGGCAGCAGTCGGCGATGCCGGGCGCGTCGCCCTGGCTGAACCTGCCGGTGCCCGGGGTGCGCGCCATGGCGGCCTCGAGCTTCGCCATGCCGTCGGCGATCCAGTGGCGGTACCAGGCGTTCACCTGCTCCTCGCTCTGGCCGAGCGCCTTGCGCAGGTGCGTCAGCGTGCGCAGGTTGTTGAGCGGATGGATCTCGCAGGCGACGAGCAGCGCAAGGCTGCGCGCGCGCGCGCGCGCGAACGGGTCCTTGGGCAACAGCGGCGGCTGCGGATGCGTTTCCTCCAGGTACTCGAGGATCGCGAGCGACTGCGTCAGCAGCCTGCCGCCGTCCTCCAGCGCGGGCACCAGGCCCTGCGGATTCAGGGCGCCGAACTCGGGCTGGCGATGCTCCCCCTTGCCCAGGTGGATGAACGCGGGCTCGCAGGCGAGCCCCTTGAGGTTGAGGCCGATCCGCACCCGGAACGCGGCCGAGCTGCGGAAGTAGCCGTACAGCCTCATAGCGCGGGAACGATCTTCACCTTCAGCTCGCCCACGCCGTCGATGCCGGCGTGCATCTCGTCGCC
>DASTHP010000134.1:0-4714 GCA_035718125.1 Burkholderiales bacterium
CGCGCCGCATATCGGCTACGACCGCGCCGCGGAGATCGCTAAGAAGGCCCACCGGGAAGGCAGCACGCTGAAGGCGGCGGCGCTTGCGCTGGGCCACGTGAGCGCGGCCGACTACGACCGCTGGGTGCAGCCCGGCGCGATGACCAAACCCACGGCGTGATGCGCGCTGCGCGTGGCGAGCGGCCCGCTCCGCGCCGCCACGCCGCCGGCGTCGTTTAAACTTGCGCCCCTGATGTCGGTCGTCATTCTCATCTCCGGTCGCGGCAGCAACATGCAGGCGATCCTCGAGGCCGGCATCCCGGTCGCGGCGGTGATCAGCAATCGCGCGGCGGCTGCGGGGCTCGCGATCGCGGCACAGCGCGGCGTCGCCACGGCGGTGGTCGATCACCGGCGCTTTGCCTCGCGAGAAGCGTTCGACGCGGCGCTCGCCGCCGAGATTGACCGGCACGCGCCGCGGCTGCTGGCCCTGGCGGGCTTCATGCGCATTCTCACGCCGGGGTTCGTCGCGCGCTTCGAAGGCAGGATCATGAACATCCATCCTTCCCTGCTGCCGCAGTTTCCGGGGCTCGACACCCACGCGCGCGCGCTCGCGGCGGGCGCGCAGCGCCACGGTTGCACGGTGCATTTCGTGACCGCCGAGCTCGACCACGGGCCGATCATCGCGCAGGCCGCGGTGCCGGTGCTGCCGGGGGACACCGAGCAGAGCCTCGCCGCGCGCGTGCTGGCGCAGGAGCACCTGCTGTATCCGCGCGCGATCCGCTGGTTCCTCGACGGCGATCTGGTCATCGAGGGCGGCAAGGTGCGCGTTAGAGGAGACCATGCGCCACTGGTTGTCAGCGATCGCGCTTAGCTGCTGCGCCACGGCGCAGGCGGCGCCGCCGCCGCGCGTCGAACTGGCCTGCGAGGTCTCCTACAACGGCAGCGCCGTGGCCGACGTGACCTACGCGCTCGAGCACGACGGCAAGTCCTACAGCCTCGTCGAGCGCTGGAAGGGCAAAGGCGTCTATGGCCTGCTCGGCGAGGCGAAGCGCACCAGCCGCGGCACGATCGGCGCGGGCGGGCTGCGCCCGCTCCTTTACGAGGATGTGCGTACGGCGCGCGCGACCGGCACCGCGCGCTTCGACTGGGATGCCAAGTCGCTGACGCTGGAGTACAAGCAGGGGCCGCAGCACCGGCCAATGCCGGCCAACGCCCAGGACCGTCTCAGCTTTCTGTTCTCGTTCGCCTTCAAGCCGCCGGGCAAGCAGCCCGTGCAGTTCATGGTGGTCGACGGCAAGGGCATTGCGGACTACGCCTTCGAAGTCGCCGGTCGCGAGCGCCTCAAGGTGCCGGCCGGCGAATTCGAGGCCGTGCGCCTGGCGCAGAAGACGGAGAGATCCGGCGACCGCAGCCGGGAGGTCTGGCTCGACCCGGCACGCAGTTACCTGCCGATGCGCGTGCTGATCGTGCAAAAGGACGGCACGCGCATCGACCAGGTCGCGACGCGCGTCACGCCTCCGTGATCGTCTATCGCGCCCAGCTTGCGCGCGCCGAAGCGCTGCTGGGCGAGCTGTTGTCCTCTACCGGACCCGCGGATGCCGTGGTCTCCCGCTACTTCCGGGCGCATCGCAATCTCGGCCAGCAGGATCGCGCCTTCGTCGCGGAGACCGTGTACGCGGTGCTGCGGCGGCGTCGCTCGCTGGAGGCGGCAGCCCAGTCCAGCGTGCCACGCGATCTGGCCATCGCCGCCATGGTCCGCGTGCGCGGGCTTTCCGGGCGCGCCTTGGAGGGCGTGCTGCGCGAAGGCGAGCAGGATGTGGTGGCGCGCGTGCGTGCCGCCAAGGCCGACGCATTTCCGCCGGCGGTGCGCGCGGACCTGCCCGACTGGCTCTGGGAGCGGCTCGCGGCGCTCTACGGCGCGGAGGAGGCGATGCGCGTGGCGCAGGGCCTGCTCAACCCCGCGCCCCTCGACCTGCGCGTCAACCTCGCGAAGCTGGATCGCGACGCGGCGCTCGCCAAGCTGCAGGCGAGCGGCATCGAGGCGCAGGCGACGCCTTACTCGCCAGCCGGAATCCGCGTCGCCGGCAAGCCGGCGATCAACCGGCATGCGCTCTTCACGAGCGGCGCGATCGAAGTGCAGGACGAAGGCAGCCAGTTGCTCGCCTACCTGCTCGCGCCGCGCCGCGGCGAGATGGTGGCCGACTATTGCGCCGGTGCGGGCGGCAAGACGCTGGCACTCGCGATGCTCATGCGTGGCACGGGGCGCCTATATGCGATGGACGTGTCGGCAAGGCGCCTCGCGGAGCTCGCGCCGCGCGCGGCGCGCGCCGGCGTGACCAGCGTGCATCCCTTGGTGCTGTCCGGCGAGAGTGACGCACGCGCCAAGCGCCTGGCCGGAAAGATCGACCGCGTCCTGGTGGACGCGCCCTGCAGCGGCTTTGGCACGCTGCGCCGGAACCCGGACCTCAAGTGGCGCCACGGTGCAGAGGCCGTGGCGGAGCTTGCGGCCAAGCAGGCACGCATCCTGGAGGCCGCGGCGCGCCTGCTCAAGCCGGGCGGCCGCCTCGTGTATGCCACCTGCAGCATCCTGCCGGAGGAGAACGAGTCGATCGCCGACGCGTTCGCGGCGGCGCATGCGGATTTCGTTCCCCTGTCCTGCAAGGACCTGCTGGCTGCCCAGCGCATCGAACTGCCCTGCGCCGAGCGCCTGCGGCTGTGGCCGCACGTCCACGGTTGCGACGGCTTTTTCGCGGCGGCGTTTGAAAGGCGGGCGTAGCGGCTTCGCAGCGGCGCTTTGCCCGCTGGCCAAATTCCCGTTCCGGAACGGGACGTTACGGCGTGCCCGGCTATTTCTGGGGCGATCGGGATTTTCTCATTGCAGGTGGGGTCCAATCGCGTACAATGCCGAAGGCTTTTCTCACATAACTATCAGAAAGTAATGATGATTTTCTCAGGTCTGCTCGATTTGCCCTGGTGGGGGCTCGTGCTGGTCGCCCTTGGGCTGACGCACGTGACGATCGCTTCTGTCACCATCTTCCTGCACCGGCACCAGGCGCATCGCGCGCTGGACCTGCATCCAATCGCGTCGCATTTCTTCCGCTTCTGGCTCTGGCTGACCACCGGCATGGTGACCAAGGAGTGGGCCGCCATCCACCGCAAGCACCACGCCAAGTGCGAGACCGCCGAGGACCCGCACAGCCCGCAGATCCTGGGCATCAACCGGGTGCTGTGGGGCGGCGTGTTCCTGTACGTCAAGGAGTCCCACAAGCCGGAGACCATGGAGCGCTACGGCCACGGCACGCCGGACGACTGGGTCGAGCACAACGTCTATTCGCGCTACGCGATCCTCGGCCTGACACTGATGGGCGTGGTGAACGTCGCCCTGTTCGGGCTGGTGCCGGGTCTCCTGATCCTGGCGACGCAGATCGTTTGGATCCCGTTCTGGGCAGCGGGCGTGATCAACGGCATTGGCCACTATTGGGGCTACCGCAGCTTCGACATCGCCGACGCCAGCAAGAACATCGTGCCTTGGGGCATCCTGATCGGCGGCGAGGAGTTGCACAACAACCACCACGCCTACGCCACCTCGGCCAAGCTATCGGCGAAGTGGTACGAGTTCGACATCGGCTGGATGTACATCCGGATTCTCGAGGCGCTGGGCCTGGCCACGGTGAAGAAGGTGGCGCCGACGCCGCGTTTCGAGCCCGCGAAGACGATGTGCGACTACGACACCCTGCATGCCGTGATCGCCAACCGCTACGACGTGCTGGCGCGCTACGGCAAGGCGCTCAAGCGCACCTGGCGCGACGAGGTGGAGCGGCTGCAGCGCTGGTCGCCGCGCGATGCCGAGCTGCTCAAGTCGCTCAAGCGCGCGCTGGTACGCATCGGCTATGGCGCGGAAGCCGACCGCAAGCGGGTCGCCGAGGCGCTGAAGCCCTCGCAGCCCCTGCAGGTGGCGGTGAGCATGCGCGAGGAGCTGATCGCCCTTTGGGAGCGCTCCAACGCCTCGAAGGAGCAGCTGCTGCGCCAGCTGCAGGACTGGTGCCGGCGCGCCGAGGCGAGCGGCATCGCGCCGCTGGTGGATTTCTCGCGGCGCCTGCGCAGCTACGCCTAGGCCGGATTCACCGCCGCAAAACAAAAGGCCCGCGTGAGCGGGCCTTTTCGTTGGCGCGCAGGAAAGCCGTTACTTCAGCTTGGTTTCCTTGTAGAGGACGTGCTTGCGTGCCTTGGGGTCGTACTTCTTGATCTCCAGCTTGTCCGGCGTGGTGCGCTTGTTCTTGGTGGTGGTGTAGAAGTGGCCGGTGCCGGCGGTGGACTCGAGCTTGATCTTCTCGCGCATGGTTTGCTCCCTAGCCGCGCTTCGCTTCGGCTTTCGCCTTGGCGCGGATCTCGGCCAGCACGGCCTCGACCCCGAGCTTGTCGATCTTGCGCAGGCCGGCGGTGGACACGCGCAACCGCACGAAACGGTTCTGGCTCTCGACCCAGAAGCGGCGGTAATGCAGGTTCGGCTGGAACTGGCGCCGGGTCTTGTTGTTGGCGTGGGAAACGAGGTTCCCCTTCATCGGCTTCTTGCCGGTGACCTGGCAGACACGGGACATGACGAACTCCGGGATTCGCGAAAGGCGCGGATTATAGCTCAAAGCAGGCCGCGCTCGGCGAACGATAGCGTCTGGTTCCCCGCCACGATGAAGTGGTCGAGGACCCGGACTTCCACCAGCGCCAGGGCATCCTTCAA